>JBEKYV010000001.1:0-31506 GCA_049510515.1 Solirubrobacteraceae bacterium
GTTTTCGATCACGCTCGCGGAGGTGGAGAGGATCACCCTGATGACGGCGTGCTCGGGAGCCGCGTATTCGTCAATGTTCGGATTGACCACGAGGTGGTCGTTGCGACCCACCGAGATCTGCAGCAGGCTGGCGAGATTGTCGGCGGAGGCGGCGACTTCGGTGTTGAAGTCCGAGCGGATCCGGTGCACGGTCAGCGAGCCGACGACCAGCGCGAAGCCGCACAGGATCACGAACGTCAGCAGCGCCGAGGCGAGCGCCAGGCGCGTGCGGATCGGCAGACGGTCGAAGGCCGCCGAGACGCGCGCGAGCAGGTTGGCCGCGGCACGCCTCATCGCCGGGGCGGGACCGTCAGCGGGTGCTCAGGCCCTGAGAACGTAGCCGGCTCCCCGGATCGTATGCAAGAGACGAGGCTCACCTTCGGCCTCGAGCTTGCGGCGCACGTTGGAGACGAACACCTCGATCGTGTTGGTCTGCGAGAAGGGGTCATAACCCCACACCTCATCCAGCAGCCGCTGGCGGGAGATCACGATCCGCTCGTTGCGCATCAGGTACTCGAGCAGTTCGAACTCACGCTGGGTGAGCTCGATCCCGCGCTCGCCGCGCACCACCTCGTGGGTATCGGCGTTGAGGGAAAGGTCACCCACGCGTAGTGGAGCCGAACCACGGGGCGGGCGGCGGCGCAGCAGCGCGCGCATCCGCGCCAGCAGCTCCTGGCGCTCGAAGGGCTTGACGAGGTAGTCGTCGGCGCCGGCGTCGAGCCCCTCCACGCGCGACTCCAGCGCGTCGCGGGCGGTGAGGATCAGGATCGGCACGTCGTCCTGCTCGCGCAGGCCGCGGGCGACGTCGATGCCGTCGACCTTCGGCAGGCCGAGGTCGAGGATCACGAGGTCGGGCACGAAGCTGTGGGACTGCTCGAGGCCGGCGGCGCCGTCGAGGGCGATCCGCACCTCGTAGCCCTCCATCCGCAGCGAGCGCTGCAGCGCCTGGGCGATGTCCTCGTCGTCCTCGACCACGAGAACTCTGGGTGCGCGGGCAAAATCGTTCATGTGGGTTACCTGTGTATCGATTTGTACTAAAGCGATGGTAAGGCTTTTTGGTGGCGTCGCATTGACACCGGGCGATGGTGGTATCCCGATGGCGGGCGCTCGCCGGCCGCGGCGAGGCAGGGTCTGAGGCTCCGGCGTCGAAGTTGCGGGGTGGATGGCAGGCACACGCACGCGCAGCACCCGCCGAGCGCCGGCCGCTCGCGGTTCGACCAAACGCAGATCGGCCGGTAAAGCTCGCAGCCGCCAGCGGCGGCGCAGCTCGGGCTGGCCGCCACCGTGGTGGCCGCCGCGACTGCCGCGGCTGGACGAGCGCCAGCGTGACGTATTGGCGCTCGCGCTGATCGCCCTCGGCGTGTTCATGGGCGTGGTGCTGTACGGCAGCGGCGACGGCGGGCGCCTGGGGCACGCGCTCGTGGTTGCGCTCGGCTGGAGCGTGGGCCGCGCCAAGGTGCTGGCGCCGATCGCGCTGGTCGGCGCCGGTACGGCGATGCTGATGCGCCCGGTGCTGCCGGCGATGCGCCCGCTGCTGGCCGATCGCAGATCGGTCGGCAGCCTCTGCCTGTTCGCTGCGATCGTGCTGGCGCTCGCGGCGGGAACGCTGGGCGTGAGCTCGGGCCAGGGCACCCCCGCCTCGCACTGGTCATCCATCTACTTGCAGGCGCACGGCGGCGCGGGCGGGCAGGCGCTCTATGAAGCGGCGCACCGACTGGTGCAGCAGGCTGGCGTGGACATCCTCGTCGTGTTCCTGCTGGTGGTGGCCGGGATCCTGCTGACCGGCGCCTCGCTGGCGGCGGTGCTGCGGGCGACCGGCAGCGGCATGGTCGACAGCACGCGGATGCTGAAAGCGCGGGTCGCGGCCGATCGCGGAGGGGCCGGCGATTCGTCGCGGGCACTGGCGGCCGACCCGATCGAGGAGCGCACGCCGCTTGAGACCCTCCTGCCCCCCGAGCCCGAGCCGGGGAAGCTGGTGGTGCGCGCCACCCACGTGGAGGCCCCCTCGTTGGACGGCGACGGTCCGCTGGAGCCGGTCGACCCGTGGGCCGACGAGGAAGTCGAGGAGAGGCCGCCGGAGCTCGACCCCGAGCCGGAGGAGCTGCCGCCGGCCGCCGAGGCCGGGGAGGAGGCGGAGCAGATCCCCGGCGTGGGCGCCTTGAGCCCCGACGACCTCACCCCCCAGGGCCGACTGCGCGAGCACATCACCGACGACCCGAACTTCGAATGGCACCTGCCGGAGGCGACCAAAGTGCTCTCGCGCTCCAGCGCCGAGCAGTCGCGCCCGGACACCGCCGGGCAGGAGCGCACCGCCGCCAACCTGGTCGAGGCGCTCGGGCACTTCGGCGTGCAGGCGAAGGTGATCGGTACGGTCGCCGGCCCGCACATCACCCGCTACGAGCTGCGCCTCGCGCCCGGGACGAAGGTGGCGAAGGTGACGCAGCTGAAGGACGACCTCGCCTACGCGCTGGCTGCTACCGACATTCGCATCCTCGCACCGATCCCGGGCAAGCAGGCGGTCGGGGTGGAGGTCCCGAACGCGCGCCGCAAGATCGTGCGCCTCGGCGACGTCTACCAGGAGCCCCCCAAGGATTGGTCGCCGCTGACGGTGTGGCTGGGCAAGGACGTGGCGGGCAAGGCGATCGGCGCCGACCTCGCGAAGATGCCGCACCTGCTGGTGGCAGGTACGACCGGCGCGGGTAAGTCGGGCGCGATCAACGCGATGCTCGCGAGCGTTTTGCTGCGCGCCAGCCCGCACGAGCTGCGACTGGTGCTGGTCGATCCCAAGCAGGTCGAGCTCAACCACTACGAGTCCATCCCCCACCTCCTCACCCCTGTGATCACCAGCCCGCGGATGGCCGCCAACGCGCTCCAGAACCTCGTGCGGGAGATGGAGCAGCGCTACGGCACGATGTCACTGGCGCGCACGCGCAGCCTGCCCGAGCTCAACAAAGCGCGCCAAGCGCGGGGCGAGCCCCCTTTGCCCTACATCCTCTGCGTGATCGACGAGCTTGCCGACCTGATGATGGTCGCGCCCGCGGACGTCGAGGACTCGATCATCCGCCTCGCGCAGAAGGCCCGCGCGGTCGGCATCCACCTCGTGCTGGCAACGCAAAGCCCGCGCGTGGATGTGATCACGGGCATGATCAAGGCCAACGTGCCCTCGAGGATCGCCTTCGCGGTGAGCTCGCAAACCGACTCGCGCGTGATCCTCGACCAGAACGGCGCCGAGTCGCTGCTGGGCCAGGGCGACATGCTGTTCAGCCCGGTCGGCTCCTCACGCCTGCAACGCATCCAGGGCGCCTACATCGACGAGCCGCAGATCGCGAAGCTGACCGATTTCTGGCGCAGGCAGGGAGAGCCGGAGCTGCGCGAGGAGTTGCTGGAGGAGGTCGAGTCAGCCGCTAAGGAGGGGGGGGAAGGGGGGGCAGATGACTTCGACCCCGACGAGGATCCGCTGCTAAAGGACGCGATTGCGCTGGTGGCGGAAATGCAGACGGCCTCGACCTCGATGCTGCAGCGCCGGCTGCGCCTCGGCTACACGCGCGCGGGCCGGATGATCGACATGCTGGAGCGCCGCGGGGTGATCTCCGGCTACGAGGGCTCCAAGCCCCGCCAGGTGCTGATAGCAGAGGCTGACGTGCCGCGCGTGCTGGCCGCCCTTGAGGAGCGGGCGGTCAACTAGTGAGCGGGGGGAGGGCAGGCCCGGGGAGGGCAGGCCTCTACTCCCCCTCCCGGACAGCGCTGGGTTAGCCTACAGCCGATGCCTGAGATCGGAGCAACATTTGGCGGTCCCCCTCCCGGTGGCGCGCGTGCCTGAGATCGGCACGACGCTGCGCGAGGCGCGGATGCGCTCGCGGATCGACGTCTCGGAGATCGAGGCGCAGACGAAGATCCGCGCGAAGTACTTGCGCGCGCTGGAGAACGAGGAGTGGGACCTGCTGCCGGGGCCGACCTTCGTCAAGAGCTTCCTGCGCACCTACGGCAACGCGCTCGGCCTCGACGGCCGCGCGCTGGTCGAGGAGTACAAGCTGCACTACGAGCACCCCGGCGATGGGATCGAGCCGATCCAGCAGCAGACGGTCTCGTCGCCCCGCCGCGCCCGTCAGCGCGCCGGCGGGGCGACGCGTCGCGGCACAGGGGCGCCGCCGCCGCGCAGCGGCCCCTCACGTGTCTACATGGCGGCCGTGGGCGCCGTGGGCATCGTGATCGTGCTGCTGGTGTATGCGCTGCTCTCGGGCGGCAGCTCGCCCTCCAACAAAGCCTCGGCAACGATCCCGGTGACCAGCGCGCGCGGCACGCACCCCAAACGGGTTCACCGCGCGCACCCCACCGGCACAGCGAACGCGACGGCGACGCTGGCCTCGCTGAAGGTGGAGCCGAGCGGGGACGTGTACGTCTGCCTGATCGGCGACGGCGGGCGCAAGCGGATCCCCGGCGTGACCCTGACCCCGGAAAGCCCCGAGCCGATCTACCACGCGCGCCGCTTCGAATTGACGCTCGGCAACAATGCCGTGACGCTGATCGTGAATGGCAAGCCGGTGACCGTGCCGGCCTCCTCGGGCGCGATCGGCTACGCGATCACCCGCACGGGGATGCGCACGCTGGTGGAAAGCGAAGCGCCGACATGCAAGTGAGAGTGATGGTGAGCTGGTGAGCGCGCGCGCTGGCATCGTCGTTACCGGCACCGAGGTGCTGAGCGGCCGTGTGGCCGACCGCAATGGCCCGTGGCTGGCCGAGCGCCTGGAAGAGCTCGGCGTGGACCTGGCGGAGATCGCGATCGTCGGCGACCGCCGCGAGGATCTGCTCGCGACGTTGCGCCATATGGCGGAGCAGCGCTTCGACGTGGTGCTGACCAGCGGCGGACTCGGCCCCACCGCCGACGACCTCACCGCCGAGGTCGTGGCCGAGCTGCAGGGACGCGAGCTGGTGTGGGACGAGCCGCTGCAAGAGCGGATCGAGGCGATCGTCGCGCGCCTCGGCGCCCGCTGGCGCAACGTCAGCGCCGAGGCGATGCGCCTGGGCGCGCGCAAGCAGGCGACGATCCCGGTCGGCGCGACCGTGTTGGAGCCGGTTGGCACCGCCCCGGGTCTGGTCGTGACCCCCGCCGAGGACAAGACCGGCCCTACAGTCCTCGTGCTGCCCGGCCCGCCGCGCGAGCTGCAGCCGATGTGGGAGGGGGCCGTGCGCGATGACTTCCGCGCCGCCGGCCCGCTGCGCGAGGCGCTGGCGGGTGCCACCACCTACCGCCGCCGCACGCTGCGCCTGTTCGGGATACCGGAGTCGGAGATCGCCGAGACGCTCAGGGCGAGTGAACAAGAGGGCGTGGAGCTGGAGCGCCTGGAGATCACCACCTGCCTGAAACGGGGCGAGGTGGAGGTCGTCACGCGCTACGAGCCCGACGCGCAGCCGATCTACGACGAGCTGGTGGCGGCGGTGCGCGAGCGCCACGTCGAGCAGCTCTTCTCCGAAGACGGCAGCACGATCGACGAGCAGGTCGCGGCACTGCTGCGGGGAGAGCGAGGCGTGCCCGCGCGCACGATCGCCACGGCCGAGTCGTGCACGGGAGGCCTGTTCGCGGCGCGCCTCACCGACCTCCCCGGCGCCTCGGCCTACATGCGCGGCGCGATCGTCGCCTACGCCGACGACATCAAGGAAACCCTCGCGGGCGTTCCCACCGCACTGCTGGAGCGCCACGGAGCCGTCTCCCTCGAGGTGGCGGAAGCGCTCGCCAAGGGAGCGCGCAAGCGCCTGGAAGCGGACGTCGGCGTGGGCATCACCGGCGTCGCCGGCCCCGACGGCGGCACCGAGCAGAAGCCGGTGGGCACGGTCTGCCTGAGCATCGTCGCCCCCGAAGGCTCGCGCTCGCGCGCGGTGACGCTGCCGGGCGGCCGCCAGGACATCCGCGAGCGAGCCACCACGGTAGCGCTACACCTCGTGCGCCAGCTGCTGGCCCCAAAAGCCAATATCTGAGCCATTTTCCCGTGCTGCACGCCGCCGCCGTCGGACACCAACGGCGACCCAAAACTTATCTACACATCTGTCCCGACATGTGGTATAGTACTCGCGCGGTTTCGAAATCTGACCTCGTCAAGAGAGACGCTTGATGGTTCGAGGACTAGGCACTGCATTTACATAGTGCCGGCACCACGGCGTTGCCGTAAAAAGACGGCGTCCGGGTACTGGATTACCCACCCTCTACTGCAAACACGAGAAGTCGACGATGTCCGAGCGGGACTCTGTCACGTGTGTGGCAGGCTTCAGCGAGGTTGCTTCATACAAGTCATGCAGGAAGCCAAATAGCGTCAGAAGCCGTGGCGTCTCGTTGTAACAGCGAGCGCCTGGCATTAATCAGCTTTACCCAAAAACGAAGCAAGGAAGTCGAAGACGCCGTACCCCCGGGCATTTCGCCAAGCAGACGAGCGCCCGGGAACGGTGGCCTTTACTTGAGAATGCAGTACCGAAGTCGATAGTTGCCGGGCGCCTTGGTGGCCCGCCCCTGTGAAGGCGGGCGCCAGGGCACCGGTTTGATCTACCTAAATGGAGTTGTTGTTATGCAGTACTACACATGCAGGTTGGTAACGATGGGTATGTTCAAAATCCAAACCAAGGAGCACTTAAAATGAAGTTGTTCAAGATCATGGGGCTGTGCTTCGTCGCCGCAATGGCGCTGAGCGCGGTTGTGTCGGCGTCTGCGTCGGCTACGAAAAACCCGAAATGGGCGCTTTGTGAAACGAGAGGGCCGAACAACGGCCAGTGGGGTAATGCTAGCTGTACTGAACTAGGTGGGAATAAGAGTCACGAAACCAGATTACTTCTTACGGAAAATGAAACCAGAGTAATCACGGCTGTAGCAAACGGAGTGCAGAAGCTGAGTTCGTCAACAGTCACCATACTATGCCAGACGCTAAAGCTGGCTAGTAGTTCTAAGTTGATAGGCGGTGAACCTGCGGGAGATTTAGAGATAATAATATATGAAGAATGTACAGTTGAAGGTCACACAAAATGCAAAGTAAGGAGTAAAGGAGCGGCCTTCGGCACAATAGAAACAAAAGATCTGAAATCATTGATTGGCTATAAGACGGAAGCTGCTGAGATAGCCGAAAATCTTGGAGAAACGGTAACCGTCTTCAAACCAGAGACTGGCTCAACATTCGTCATATTGGAAATGGAAACCGAATGCCCATCGTCAAAATTGGAAAAAATAGAACTGCCAGTTATCGGCGAAGTGGTATGTGAAAACATAGGTAACGAACACCTCGTAACTCACGAAATCAACTGCCCTGCTACGGCACAGAAAACCTATTGGCTGCAATCAGGAGGGTCGCCAAAAGAAGAAAAAATCGCCAAAATGGAACTAGGAGGAGTCGCTTCTACCTACACGGGTAAATCAAAGATAAGCCTTGGAGGTAGCCAGCTGGGTCAAGCCTTCTGGATGGGCTAATGTTATCGGAAGGATGATAATTAAGATATAGGTTCGTATGGTGTGGGGCCTCAATGATGTGGCCCCACACCACTAGATCTGGGTGTGGAGATCTAATGTCCCAGTGCAGCCTGATCAGGGAGGGGTAATGCCGAATAGTATGGCTTCGATTAGCGCAGTTGTGGTAGCTGTTGTGATGTCTTTGTTGGCCTCAGGCCCGGCAATTGCTGCGGGCGACGCCTCCACCCTGCCGGGAGAAAGTTGCTCAAACGAAGCGCTTGGTGGCTTCAGGCCGTACCTACCGGACTGTCGCGCGTATGAGATGGTGACGCCGCCATATAAGGACGGAAACAGCAATATGCAGGTGCAGGCGGTGGCAAGCGAAGGTTCGCACGTGATTGTCAGCTCGCTCAGCGCGTTCGCGGGTACCGAAAGCGATCCGCTTGATGCAATTGCCGGCGCTATGTATGAATTGACGCGCACCAGCGCTGGCTGGGAGGCATCGTCCGTAACGCCGCCCACATCGCTTTCTTCCAACGCACACATGTTTGGTGTCAGCGCTGACGCAAGCAAGGTGCTGTGGGAAGTGATCGGTACGCCAAAGTCGGTTTACTCGACCAATCTCGATTTGCGTGAACAAGATGGCTCGTTTGTTGAGGTTGGCCCGTTGATTGCCCCCGGGGGAGCGGGTGGACCCTCAGCAGGTAAGAGCGGGGGAGGCGAGAACGAATTTGTCGGGTTCGCCGGCGCATCGGACGATCTCTCTCATGTGCTCTTCACGATCTTCGCGATCCACCCCGAATTCTTGTGGCCGGGCGATACGACGACCCCAGGAGCAGTGACGAAGTCGTTGTACGAGTATTTGGGTACTGGGAACAAGCAGCCGATGCTGGTGGGAGTCGACGGCGACGGTCATCTAATCAGTGACTGCGGGATCTACTTGGGCTCTACCGAACCAGGAGGGCGCGACACTTACAATGCGATGTCGGCAGACGGGGAAACGGTGTTCTTCACCCCAAGCAGTCACGAAGAAAGCGGATGCGAACCGGCTACTACGGCGCCTGAAGTGGATGAACTGTACGCGCGGCTCGACCAGATCCAGACGATCGCGATCTCCGAGCCCCCGCCCAGTGCTTGCAAGGTGTGTCAAACGTCGGTCAGGCAGAAGGCGATATTCCAGGGTGCTTCCGAAGATGGATCAAAGGTCTTCTTCCTGACGGAACAGGAACTGTTTGCGGGGGATATCGGCAAGAGTCTCTACGAGTACGACTTTGACAATCCAAGCGAAGAAAAGATCGTGCGGGTCTCGGGCGGGGCGCCAGGCTATGAATCGCTGGATCCGGAAGTGGAGGGTGTGGCGCGGGTGTCGGAGGATGGATCGCACGTGTACTTCGTCGCTAGGGGAGTACTTTCCGGCATGAATTCGGAAAAAAAGTCGCCGGTGGTGGGCGCCAACAACCTGTATGTATTCGAGCGCGACGACGCGTATCCGAGTGGGCACACGGCCTTTATTGCCACGCTCTCCTCTGAGACAAAGGCCGAACTGGAAGCAGATGAGACGCTCTGCATGGCGCTAGAAGGCGAAGAAAAAGAAGAATGCGAACGAGCGTCTAAAAGGGAATTTCAAGAACGAAACGGGGCGGATTCTGGCGACTGGAGCCAAGAAGACAGTCGGCCTGTGCAGGCGACGCCTGAAGGCCGCTTTGTCGTGTTCGAGAGCAGCGCCGGTCTGGCTGGGAACGCGGGCGGACTGCAGCAGGTGTTCGAGTACGACTCGCGTACGGAAAAGCTCGTGCGCGTCTCGATCGGCGCGGCTGGGTATTCGGCCGGAGTTGCAAGCGCGAGCCTACAGTCGTCGTCGATTCACACCCAGGCGTATGGCGAACAGTCTGCACCTGCGCAGAGGACGACCGACCTGGCAGTCTCGGCGAACGGCTCGCGTGTCGTCTTCTACAGCATGGCCGCGTTGACGGAAGGCGCGGACGCGGGCGCCCTGAACGTCTATGAGTATCAAAGCGAAGGCTCCGAAGGCTCGATCGCCAATGGCGACGTCTATCTGATCAACCCGGACGCGTCGAAGACGGAAGGGATCGGCCTGGATGCATCGGGAGTCGACGCGTTCTTCATAACCGCGAACCCACTGGTTTCTGCCGATGTTGATACGCAGATCGACTTCTACGACGCGCGCGAAGACGGCGGGTTCCCGATTCCGGTCGTGCCGACAGCATGCTCGAGTGAAGCATGCCAGGGCGAACCGAGTTCCTTGCCGGAGTTCGGTCGACCCGCCAGCATCGGTTTGACCGGGTCGGGCAACCCCATGCCCCCGCCGCTGACGACGCTCGAAGCACCTTCTGCGCCGACGCCGAAATCGGTGAAATGCAAAAAGGACTACACCAAGAAGAAAGGCAAGTGCATACGGAAGAGAGAGAAGAAATCCAAAGCGCCAAGAGGCGACCGGAGGGCTAAGTAGATGTCTAGTGACAGGCAGTCGCAGCCCAAGACGGCGACCAAACTCATTGACCCGCTGTCACCATTCACAAGAGATGTAGCTATATTTAAGCTCTTGTCCTTCCTGTTGCCGGTGGTCGCGGCAATTCTTGCGCTCGCGGTCTCGTCGGCCTCGGCAGCGGGAGCGGTTTCGTGGGCGATCCGAGGAGTGCCTGAGCCCACGCGGTTCTCCCCCAACGACGCGGTGAGATGCAAGAAGGAAAGCCGTGATTGCGACAGGTATCAGCTGCTGCCGATGAACATCGGCAGCGCGGAAGCCAGCGGGGCGATCGTCGTCAAAGATAAGCTGCCTGCTGGTCTTGTCCTTGCGCAGGAACCGGAAAGCAAGAAGAACGCTTGGACTTGTGCGGGAAATTCCGGCCGCACTGAAGTGAGATGCACCTATGATTATGAAGAAGGCGGGCCGATTGGAGAGGCTCAGGCTACGCAGCCGATCACGGTCTATGTGACGGCGCCGCCGAGCTCATCAAGAGAAGGGGAAATGCTGAAGAACGAAGTGTCGATCGAAGGCGGAGGGGCGACCACGGTTACGTCCACGAGCGAGAGCACGCTTATCAGCTCGCAGGCGCCGATGTTCGGTAGTGAATTCACGTTCGAAGTGGGCGATGAAGAAGGGACAGCCTCTACGCAGGCAGGAGGTCACCCGTGGCAGGTCACCGCGAGCCTGGAGGTTCCCACCGTCGAATTGGCGTCGCCGCCGATAGGTGCAGAAGATACGCTCTTTGGGCCTGTGGAAAGCTGGAGGAGCGCCTCGGTTGAATTGCCTCTGGGCTTCCTAGGAGACCCGCAGGCGAGAGCAAAGTGCACCGAGAGCCAGCTCGAAGGCAGCGGATGTCCGGAAGCGAGCGTCGTGGGAGCGATTGAGGCGGGCACCGAGGTCACATCAGATGAATTTGCGCGTTCGCGAGAAGGGTTCACGTCGCCAATCTACAACATGGTACCGGAGGGCGGATACCCGGCAGAGTTTGCGGTTGCGGTCAACACCGATTCCATCTACATGTACGCGAGCGTGGTGCACGGAGCAGGCGGCTATCGGTTGCGCATCGCGGTACCCGGACTGCCCGGCGGCAATGTCGGGGCATTCGGCACGGTGCTCACCTTCTACGGGGATCCAGCGCGGGTTGGAGGCGAATCGTCGAGTGGGGCATTCCTGACGAACCCAACGCATTGCAGCACCGAACCGGACAAGGCGCGGGCCGAAGTGGAATCATGGGGTCGTCAGGGCCAGAAGGTCTCCAGCGAAGCGACTGTCTATCCGCAGCTGAAGGGTTGCAACCTGCTGCAGTCGCAGTTCGATCCCACGGTCTCTATGGGCCCGAGTGAAGCGGGTGCTGGGCCGCAACAGGAAGGGACCTCGCAGGCCGACACGCCATCGGCCTACAGTTTCGACCTGACGAGCCCGCAGAAGGAAGGCTTCGAAGAACTCGCGACCCCCGAGTTGAAGAATGTGACCGCGGCGCTGCCTGAAGGCGTGTCGGTCTCCCCGTCCGCCGGGTATGGCCTCGTCGGTTGTGACGCCGAAGGCGCCAATGGGATCAACATCTCGGGGCTGGACTCCGAAGAAGTCGGCCCAGATGGCCTCGAGCGCCCGGCGAAGGGCAAATGTCCGGAAGGCTCGACGCTCGGCACTGTGGACGTCTTCACGCCCGACCTGCCAACTCGCTGTGGCGGCGAAGGGCAGGCGGCCTGCAACGAACCCGACGAAGCGGCGCCGTTGCAGGGCCACGTGTACCTTGCGCAGCCTGAATGCGGTGGCCCAGGCCAGCCTGCGTGTTCCAGCGCGTACGCGGAAGGCAGGGGCGGCCTCTCCGGCGAAGGCAGGCTGTTCGGCCTCTACATCGAAGTGGAAGGCTCGGGGGTGATCGTCAAGCTGCCGGGCACGGTCTCGGCCAACCCCGTCACGGGCCGACTACAGGCGACCTTCAAGGAAAACCCGCAGTTCCCGTTCAGCGAGCTGAAGCTCCACCTCCACGGTGGTCCGAGGGCACCGCTCGCCAATCCACAGACGTGCGGCTCCGTGGCCACCGAATCGATGCTGACGTCGTGGGCCGGGCAGGAAGTTTCGCTGGTCGCCGAACCCTTCAGCATCGACTGGGACGGACACGGCGGAGCCTGCCCCGCCACGATGCCGTTCAAGCCCGGGTTTGACGCGGGCACGGTGACGCCGATCGCGGGCGGTTACAGCCCGTTTGTCCTGCAGCTGAGCCGCCAGGATGGCGAACAGGACCTTTCAGGCCTCGAAGCCACCCTCCCCGAGGGCCTGCTGGCGAAGCTCGCGGGTGTCCCGTTGTGCGGGGAAGCGCAGGCGAACGCCGGGACGTGCTCGAGCGAATCGCAGATCGGGACCGTGACGGTCACCGCCGGCGCCGGCTCGGAGCCGCTCGCGGAGACTGGGAGGATCTATCTGACGGGGCCCTATAATGGCGGGCCGTACGGCGACTCCGTCGTCGTCCCGGCCGCGGCGGGACCGTTCAACCTCGACAACGTGGTCGTCCGAGGGGCGCTGCATATCAATCCGAACACGGCGCAGGCGAGCATCGTCTCGAACCCGTTCCCGACGATCATCGACGGGGTGCCGCTGCGGGTGCGAACGGTCGACGTCGAAGTCAACCGGCCCGGGTTCACGTTCAACCCGACGGACTGCAACTCGCAGACTGTGACCGCCACGGTCACCGGGGCGCAGGGGGGCAGCGCGGCGGTCTCCAGCCCGTTCGCCGTTAACGGCTGCGCGGGCCTGCCGTTCAAGCCGTCGTTCAAGCTCTCCACGCAGGGCAAGACGAGCCGGGTCAACGGGGCGAGCCTGGTCGTCAAGATCGCCCAGAAGCCCGGGGAAGCGAACATCCACAAGGTGCACCTCGCGTTCCCGAAGTCCCTGCCGGCCAGGCTCTCGAGCTTGCGCGGCGCCTGCACCGAAGCGCAGTTCGCCGCCAACCCGTCGGGCTGCCCGGCGGGGTCGGTGATCGGGTCCGGCACGGCGGTCACGCCGGTCCTCAGCGCACCGCTGAGCGGCCCGGCATATCTGGTCTCGCACGGGAACGCGGCCTACCCTGACGTGGTATTCGTGCTTCAGGGCGACGGCGGCGTGAGGATCGATCTCACGGGGGCGACCGACATCAAAAAGGGGATCGCCTACTCGACCTTTGAAACGGTCCCCGACGCTCCGGTCTCCTCCTTCGAAGCCGTCCTGCCGGAGGGGCCGCACGCCGTCTTCGGCGCCAACCTGCCCGGGAAGGCCAAGGACAGCTTCTGCGGACGCGCTCCCATCGTCGCAACCACGCTGGAAGGCCAGAACGCCGCCGTGCTCGTACAGAAGACCAGGGCCACCGTGAGCAACTGCCCGAAGAAGAAGCCCAAGCACAAGACGAAGAAGGCCAGGAGGCGCAGAAGAAGTAGAGGAGCAGGATAGAGACACGCTTGCAGAAGCTTCCGGGCGGCACTCCCTCTATTGGCGCCCGTGGAGATCCGGATTCGTGACCACCTCTCCACGCGTTCGGACAAGCCGAGCGGGGGCGCCGGCGCATCCCGGCGCCCCCGTCGGCCGCGTTGAGGGGGCCAAACAAATCCGTCCCGACATGTGGTACAGTAAGCCCTGCGGTATCGGAGGCGGCCCAGATCGTGCTCTGTACCGCATAGAGCTTGGTTGTGCCGGCACCACGGCCTCTGCGCTGGTGGCGTCGGGGAACCGGTATCCACACCAAACCTCGACCGCAGCAAGACATATATACGTCGATAGAGCCGGGCGCTGACCGTTCGCCATTGCATGGCGAGGATCGGACCGGGCTCCCTGTATTCGAAGAAGGAGCAGGTTGTCGATAAAGCCGGGCACTGGGCGCCGCCCCCGAGGGCTGGCTCCGGGCCGCGGAAAGGAGCAGAAGACCACATATGCCGGGATGAAGCGCAAACCCTCGCGAGGCGGTGGGCGCCAGGGGCCGGCAAAAACTTAGCCGAACAGGCAGAGCAGTGCGACAGGTGAATGGTGTCGATGCCCGACGTCTCGTCCAAGCAGAGCGAGGCGTCGGGGATAGTTACCTTTACCCTAAACGAAGGCCATAGTACCCGGGGCCATGGCGTCCTCCCGTGAAAGGCGGGCGTCATGGTACCGGCTTCGCTTACCCAAATAACGATTATCCAGCAGCGCGCTAAATCAAGTCAGGAACATTCAAGTCCCACTAAAGGCGAATTGAAAATGTCGCGAAATGCCAGGAATCTCCAGTATTGGCCAAAAGATCCGAGCTTCGGAGGGTCGTCGGCGGCCCAAACTTCCACATGTCACCCCTTGACAGACCCAATGGAAGATGGGAAGATGAACCTACGCGACGACCTGAGTCCGAGCGTGAGTAAACCGCCAACACGATCCCAAGAGGCCCAGCAGTGGCCACCGCGGATCGAGCGGGAGGGAAGGTCCGAAGAGCCTCGCGAGAACGAGGCAGGCAAAGTCGACGAGGGAGAGAGTCAGAACAGACATCACAAGCTTCTCCGGCAGGCCCGCTCGAGCAAGTCTCGGGTAGGTCCCCAGGTCCATGCGAGGCGATCGCCGCGACAACGCGGTGGAAGAGCGTCGGTGGCCAAGCACTCTCTGCGTGTCGGAGCACGGGAGCAGAGGCAAACCGGCCCCGGAACGCCACAACTTGATGGGAAGGGCGTCCCAGGGCCATGTACAACGCAAAGGAGTGTAGCAAATGTATTCAAGTCGATTAGGACTGGTGGGGCGGCTCGTGCTTGCTCTGCTGGCGGTGTTTGTGTTCGGCGGAGTGGCTACTGCTGTTGCGCAGGCAGAAAGCGCGCCGAGATGGACCGTTGAAGAAGGAGGGGTGAAAAAAATCCTCGGAAAGAATGAAACTAGATTAATAACGATTAAAGCAGATACCCCGTTGGTCCTTGAAGTTCCGAACGCCCAGACCAAAATTACATGCAAAGAAGCAAAAGTCGCTTCGGGCGCAATTCTTATAGGCTCAGAAGCTGGCGAACCCGGGACAAGTGAAACCATCAACGAATTCTCAAACTGTGAAGTCAAAGGTAATGGCAGCGAATGTAGAAAAGTGAAAGAACCGATAGTGACCAAATCGACCAGAGCTGAGCTGGTTTTAAGCGCAGCTAAAACTACCTTCTTAGTAGAGTTCAAGCCTAAGGAAGGAGAAGAATTTACTACCATTAAATTTGAAGGTGCCGTCTGTCTAGAAAAAAACGTTCAGATCAGAGGAGGAGTAGTTGGTTCGATTTATACGGATCCCGAACTGACTGGTAAAGAAGCCGAATTAGTCTCAAGTTCATCGACCGATTTATTATCCTCTTGGTTAATCAAATTCCCTGATGCGGCAGAAAAAGTATGGTTAGTCAAAGGCGGTACAGGGAAAGAAGAAACGGCGCCTACTCTAAAATATGGCGCCAACGCAGCAACCTTAGAAGGTTCGGTATTAATCTTACTGAAATCAGGTGGGATCTTCGGCGCTGAGGTAGCGTAGGAGGCGAGGCCGTTCAGATTGTCCAAATGCCTGGGGTGTGCGGCAAAGCTGGCCACCCCAGGCAACGTATTAGGTAGCCCAAAGTATGAGTATAGGCTGAGTCGATCATTCGTGCTGATGAGTCCCGCGTTATACGTCGGGCATGGGAGGAAGATAAGGGATGCTCCAGAGATTGCGCAGTCATATGACGTACGCTAACGTGGTCGCCACGCTCGCACTGGTGTTTGCGATGAGCGGCGGCGCGCTTGCGGCCAGCAGATACCTGATCACGTCGACCAAGCAGATCAAGCCGAGCGTGCTTGCCTCGCTGAAGGGTAAGGCCGGAGCCAATGGGGCCACCGGGACTCCGGGCGCGCAAGGGGCCGTGGGGGCCGTGGGGAAGGAAGGGCCGGCAGGGACTGCTGGTGGGAACGGGGAAAAGGGCGGAACTGGGCCGGAAGGCAAAACGGGCGCAAACGGCAAAAGCGTGGACAACACCGAACTGCTCGAGGGTAACTCTACCGGACACTGCCCCGAAGGTGGCGCGGAGTTCACAGTTGGCAGCGGCGCCTCGACGTACGCCTGCAATGGCGAAAAGGGCAAAGAAGGCAATGTAGGCGCAACGCTCGCTCCAGGGGACACCGAGACCGGACTATGGAGCTATTCGGTCGCTAAGCAGGCGATCGAAGGGTTTTTGCGCCTGCCAATCGCGTTTCCCATACCGCTAAAGGAAGCTCTTGAAGGAGCTAGCGAGATCCACTTCATCAATGAATTCGGCGAAGAAGTTCTCAAAGGGGGTAACAACACAAACCCGACGGAGTGCAAGGGCAGCGACGAAGCTCCAACGGCCGAACCGGGTAACCTCTGTATCTACACCAAGGAAATGGAAGGCGTAGAACTAAATCTCGAAGAGATAGTTACAGACCCAGAGATCTCGGGAGGTGGGCTCAAGGCGGGAACGACCGGAGGCTTTCTGCTGATGAAGAAGCCAACCGTGACAACAGAAGAAAACGAGGGTTTTGGCGTGTGGGCAGTGCGAGAAAAGGCAAGCTAGGTGATGCCTCGTGCGTCGGACCGAGACGGGGCACCATAATCCGTGCACCGAGCGTTGCAATTAAGCCAAGCAACGAGCGACAGTCACTTAAGTAGCCGAGTGAACACAGGAGTTCTTGAAGCAGGACATGCCATGAATGCTTGCAAGTTCACACTAGCCATAACTATCATTCTGTGTGCTCTGGCACTGGAGAGCGCTTCCGCGTTTGCTGAAAAGGTCTACGTCTCGGGTATATCCTTCGGTGAACTAGGCGCCGGACCTGGACAGTTTTCCGAACCGGACGGGGTCGCAGTGAACGACTCGACAAATCCGCTGCTTGAACCGCTCGCGGGTGACGTGTACGTGGTCGACAAGGGGAACAATCGCATTGAGCGATTCAGCGCGACTGGTGTATATCTTGGCCAGTTCAATGGGAGTGGCGTGTTTGAAGTAGAAGGTAAAGAAGTTAGACATGGAACAGCAGCGCCAACGGGTGAATTGTCGCACCCCGAACAGGCCGCGATTGATAACTCGGGCAAGCCTGTCGTGGAAGATCCGTCCGTTGGTGACGTATACGTCGCTGATGAGGGCCATCACGTGATTGACAAGTTCAGCGCGGCCGGTGAATATATAGGACAGATTACGCAGGCTGTGTGTCCGCCACCAAATGAAAATAGCTCCCCAGAACAGAAGAAGCTAGAAGAAGAAGAATGCCCCGCAAAATCCGACGTGCCATTTACCAAGATTGAGGCGGTAGCAGTAGGTCCCTATGGCGATCTGTGGGTATCCTTCGAAACCGCAAAAGGACGACCATATGAGTTTCTCGACGAGTTCACAAATGGCGGAATATTTGACAGAGGCTATCGCGATCCCAGTGGTGAAAATGCGCATGGTTTGGGAATCGACTCAAAAGGTAATCTGTATTTGACAGCGCCAAGTGCTGTAGAAAAGCAGGATGGCACTACGTTTCAGCAGGATTGGTTTGAGTTTTTCCCTGGAGAAGCCATCAGTTCGGTCGCGATCAACCCTACTACGAACAACTTGCTGATCGATGATCAGAGTGGCGTTTTAGTGTACGGGCCATTTGGTGAACCATATGGGCTCGTAGAAGGCCTGGTGCACTTGACGCCAGTTGACGAACTTGAAGGTATCTCTGAATCGTATGGTCTTGCGGTGAACGAGACGGGAACGGTGTACGTGAGCGAGCGTGGTCTCGGTAAGGTTAAAAGCTTTGACTATGTCCCGGTGCCGACTGTGACAACGCAGGCTCCGTCTGCGGTGACCGAAACCGGACTGGTGTTGCACGGCAGTGTGAACCCAGAAGGTGAACAGGTGACGGAATGCCATTTTCAGTACGGGACCAGGACCGACAGCTACACGGGTGAAGTGCCGTGCAGTCTCAATCCTGGCAGCGGGTCGGATCCCGTTCCGGTCGAAGCGGTCGTCTCCGGCCTGCCCGTAGCGGACGCGCGCAGCTTTCGACTGGTTGCGAAAAACGCCAACGGTCTTGGATATGGCAAGGGCCTTACGGTCGCCCGTCCGGTCACCACGGGAGACGCAATCTCGGGCGTCGCCTCGGTTGTCGCAACCGCAAGCGCGCGGGTTGATCCGGGAAGTCTAGCAAGTTGCTACGTGATTGAATATGGGACGAGCCTTGAATATGGTAAACTTATGCCGGAAACTGGGTGCATTGCTGTCGGCGCAGGCGAAGGGTCCGTCGGCTTGCACATGGAATTGTCAGGCCTGCAGCCCGATACGGCTTACCATTTCAGGATTGTCTCAAGCAATGGGCTTGGCACCACGATAGGCAAGGACGTAGCCTTCAAGACGTTTCCGCTGGGGGCCTCTGAACCGCCTGATGGTCGTGTGTACGAACTGGTGAGCCCAGTCGGCGCGGGTCATGGTGAGGAGGTTTACGTGCCTGCGGGGCTCGAGCACACGCTCGACTATTTCGGCCGGCACGGAATCGATACCTCGCGTCCGTTTCAGGCAGCGCCTGACGGTGACACAGTGACCTATCTCGGCGATGCTCCCACGAAGGGTGGCAACGGCCAAATTGGAGACTCATCCGGCAACCAGTTCGTTGCCAGGCGGGAGGATGGCGGGGGCTGGACACAGGCAGTGGTTGCCCCGTCTGGCGCTAAGAATGAATATCTGGCACTATCGGATGATCTCTCTACCGGGCTCCTCTTGGCCACAGGCGGAGAACAGCCAGCCGCAAGCGCCCCGACGGGATATCCTAATCTCTACAGTCGCACGATCTCCTGGTACATGAAGACGGCTGGGGTCTTCGAACCGCTGTTGGGCGAATTCGAGGCACTTATCACAACTAAACCCACATGCACGCCGACTGAATTTGGCGCCATCTTGGATGGTTATCTAGCACACTATCCGCTATTCGGTGGTGAAAACGCCGGTACGGATGTCATCCCAGCCGACAGTCACCTGTTGTTTGAAACCGACGCGGTGCTGCCTTCGACGCCGAGCGCGAGCATAAACCCGGGCTGTGAGGCCGGAAACGACCTGTATGACTCGTTTGGTGGTCAGCTTTACCTAGTCAATGTGCTACCGAGTGGCGAAACCGAGGCGGATGCGACCTTCGGGCGCCAGGGCCCTTCGGAAAATGGCTTCGTTACTCCCGAGGTGAGCCATGCGATCTCTGCCGACGGATCGCTGATTTACTGGTCGGCGGTTAAGCCGGTCAAAGTGGGTGGGGGCAGTGAATACGAAGAGCGGCCGCAGGAGTTGTACGTGCGCGAGAACGACACCCAGCCACCTAGCCCCGTTGAAGGAGGAGAATGTGCGATTCCTGCCGACGCGTGCACAATTGAGGTGGACATGGCCGAACCAGGAATGGGCCCGAGTGGCGGTGGCCAGTTCTGGACGGCGACCAGCAGCGGCGCGAAGGTTTTCTTTACAGACGAAAACCCTCTGACGAAAGACTCGACTGCCGAGCCAGATAAGTCTGGCGCACCGGGTGAGCTGGACCTATACGAATATAATATAGAAGCGCCTGAAGGGGAACGCCTGAGTGACCTATCGGTCGGGGTCAAGGTAGGCGTCCATGCGGACGTGCAGGGCGTGGTCGGCACGGGCGAAGATGGCTCATATGTGTACTTTGTAGCCGACGGCGTGCTCACCGAAGGAAAGAATGCCGAAGACAAAGAACCGGTGGATGGGCAGCCAAACCTATATGTGCGCCACGAAGGAGTAACGAGGTTCATTGCGACGCTTGCAAACGAAGACGACGACTTCACCGATGGCAGCGAAGGCGACGACGGTGACTGGCAGGCGGATCCTGGTCGTCGCACAGCGGAGGTGACGCCCGATGGCAATAGCATCGTGTTTATGTCGCGAATGTCCCTGACCGGCTATGACAACGTGCTCGAAAGGACGCCGTTGGCGGAGGTGTTTGTCTACGATGCCGGCACGGAGCGACTGGTGTGTGCGTCCTGCAATCCGAGCGGCGAGGCACCCGTCGTTCCCACGCCGCCCGAATTCATGAAGGACATCAGCGGCATATGGGGAGCGTTCCTACCCGTAAGCGAAAGCGCTGCCGATCATCAGCCGCGTGTCATCTCAGAAGATGGCAACCGGGTATTCTTCGATTCGATCGAGCCGCTCGTGCCACAGGACAGCAACGGTCTCCTCGACGTGTATGAGTGGGAGGCCCAGGGTGAAGGCAGCTGTCGTGAGGCGGGGGGCTGTGTCTTCTTGCTTTCGGGTGGTCAGAGTATCGACAACGCCTACCTAATTGATGCGAGCGCAAGCGGGGACGACGTCTTCTTCGTAACCCGCGCTGATCTCGTAAGCGCTGACCGTGGCGACTATGACGAGCTGTACGACGCGCGGGTTGGTGGAATCGTGGAACCCACAGAAGCGGCCTGCACGGGCACCGGCTGCCAGGGCGTGCCGCCCGCGCCGCCTATTTTTGCGACGCCGTCGAGCTTGACCTTTACAGGCGTCGGCAATTTCGCCCCCTCGGTAAAGGAAATTGCGAAATGCGCGAAGGGCTCGAAGCTAAGACAGGGTACGTGCCGGAGGATAAAAGTCAAGCACGAACGTGCAAGAAGGGCGAATAAGCGGAGGCAAATAAGGGTGAGCAGACGACGGAGGAGGCGATGATCGCTTACGAGCATCGCCGCTCTATTTGGGTGCTTGTGACGGTGCTCGTTGCAATCGCCGCGACTGCGACATGGACGGCGCCGTCGGCGCGAGCCGAAGAGGCCGGTGTCGGCTGGGAGGAGTTTGCGCGGGCCTATCCGACGAACCTACATCCGGGCGGTACAGGAACGCTCCAGATCGATGTGATGAATGTTGGCTCGAAGAAGAGCGGCGGTGTGATCACGGTGACCGACATACTGCCGCAGGGGGTGAATGCCACCAAGGCGGGTGGTATGCCCAACAACGGAAGCATGGTCGAGTCACCTGAAGAAGAAGAACAAGAAGTAGTGGATGGAAAGCCACGAGGCGGCGCGCGCTGGCATTGTGTCGGCACCCAGATCGTCACTTGCACCAGCAACCCGTTGTATCTGAACGAACTGCCGATCGGCGCGGGACAGAGTTACCGGCCTGTTGAACGGATAGGAATTGAGGTAAAAGTCGGGGAAGGCCTAGCGGAAGGATCGGTGTCGAACAGGGTGACGGTTGCCGGTGGTGGTGCGGCGGAAGAAAGTGCCGCCGTGGATCAGCTGACCGTGAGCACGTCTGTGCCTGGGTTCGGGTTCTCGGGTTGGGATGTGTGGTTCTCGAGCGCCGATGGGACGGTTGGCACCCAGGCCGGATCGCATCCGTATGAGACGACGTTCGCGCTTGGCTTCAACGAAAGCGAAGACGGTGGGCCGGCAGGTGGAGAAGCAAGGGACCTCGAAGTGGAACTACCGCCCGGCTTTTTCGGCGAACCAAACGCGGTGCCGCGCTGCAACCGCCTGCTGCTCGACGCCGAAGAATGCCCCGCTAATACTGAGCTCGGCAACGACATGGTGTTCCTCGGCGAAAGGGCTGGCGGGCCCGACGGGTATATTCTCTTGCCGGTATACAACATGGAACCACCACAGGGGGTGGCCGACGAGTTCGCGGTAAAGTTTCTCGGTCGTCCTTCATATTTTGATACAGGACCGCGCGGTTACGGTAACCATTCGCTGGTCACGCATATCGACAACATTCCCGCATTGGGTATTATTGGAAATATCGTCACACTTTGGGGGGTTGCGCCGGAAAAGAGTCACGATGCGGCGCGGCTGTCCTACGGAGAATCCGAAGAAGACATCAAGTGTGCCGCTGCGGGGTGCCCGTCCGATTCGCCACCGCGACCGTTCCTGACGTTGCCGACTTCGTGCGATGGACCACAGTCATTCACGATCCGCGCACTGAGCACGTGGGAAAATGAAGACGTCAGCGGAGAAGAGAGAGTCGCCTCCCATGGTGAGCTCGATGAACCCATCGGCTTCACGGGCTGCTCGAGCCTCTCGTTCGACCCGTCGCTGTCGACGGTCCCGGATACGAGTGAGCCGGACACTCCCGCAGGGCTGGGCGTAAGCGTGACGTTCCCCCAGGAAGCGCTCAGGGCGCCCGAAGGGCTCGTAGAATCGACCGTCAAGAGCACGAGTGTGACGCTGCCCGAAGGGCTTGTGATCAATGCGGGTCAGGCTGCGGGCCTCCAGGCATGCACAGAAGAACAGGCGAAGCTCAAAGAAGAAGGCGCGCCGGAATGTCCCCTGGCGTCGAAGGTCGGAACCGTCAAAGTCAAAACCCCGCTGCTGGAAGGGGCGTCCGAAGGCGAACTGACGGGCGACGTGTACGTGCTCCCGCAGTCCGGTGGTCTTGGCGACGGGCTGACCTTGCAGTCCCACCCGCCGACCCTGCAACTGCTTGTCGCGGTCTCCGGCGATGGCGTCAACCTGAAGCTCGTCGCCAACGTGCAGCTCAACGAAGCAACGGGACAGATCACGACGACGATCGGCGAAACGCCGGGGCTTCCATTCACGTGCTTCGAACTCACGTTCAGCGGTGGCCCGCAGGCGGCGCTGGCAACCCCAACGCCGTGCGGTACGTACACCACTACGTCTGACTTCACGCCGTGGACGAGCCCATTCGACGCAGATGCGTTCCCCTCAAGCAGCTTCCAGATCGGCGGCGACCCGCAGGGAAGCGGATGCCCTTCCCAGCCGCTCCCCTTCACCCCCACGCTGATCGCGGGCTCCACCACCGACGAGGCCGGAGGCTTCACGAACTTCTCGCTGCTGCTGCGGCGCGGCGACGGCCAGCAGCGCATCGAAAAGCTCCAGTTCAAGGCGCCACCAGGCCTAACGGGCATGATCGGCGCGGTCACGCAGTGCCCCGAACCGGAGGCGTCGAAAGGCGAATGCTCCTCGGCCTCCCAGATCGGGAGCGCAACGGTCGCCTCCGGCCCCGGTCCCTACCCACTCGTGATCCCCCAACCTGGCGAGCCGGAATCCCCGATCTACCTCACAGGCCCGTACGAAGGCGCGCCGTTTGGGCTGTCGATCGTGACGCACGTGATCGCGGGCCCGTTCAACCTTGGCACGATCATCACGCGCGCCAAGATCGAAATTGACCCCCTGACCGCGCAGATCATCGTCACGACGGCGCCGCTTCCGCAGCTCGTGGACGGCGTGCCAACCGACCTGCGGTTGATCAACTCGGTTATCGACAAGCAGGGCTTCATGTTCAACCCGACCAACTGCGAACCCTCAGCGTTCTCGGGGACGGCTTGGGGCGCGCAGCCGCCAGGGCTCGCTGGCGCCGGCGCAACCGCGCCGATATCCAGCCGCTTCCAGGTCGGCTCGTGCCGCAGCCTGGCGTTCAAGCCGACGTTCAAGGTCTCGACCTCGGCGCACACCTCGCGCGTGCAGGGCGCGAGCCTGCACGTGAGCCTCTCGCTGCCCAACAAGGCCGGCCTGGGGGAAGAGGCGAACGTGCGCAAGGTGAAGGTCTCCCTGCCCAAAGCCCTTCCAACTCCGCTGAAAACGCTGCAGAAGGCCTGCCTGGAAAAGGTCTTCGAGGCCAACCCCGCCGACTGCCCCGTCGCCTCGCAGGTCGCCACGGCGAAGGTCAGCACGCCGGTGCTGCCCGGCGGGCTGACCGGCACGGCGTACTTCGTCTCGCACGGCGGCGCCAAGTACCCGGAACTGATCATCGTGCTCACCGGCGAGAACGGCGTGACCATCCAGGTCCACGGGGAAACGTTCATCAGCAAAGCGGGGATCACGACCGGGACCTTCTCGACGGCCCCGGATGTGCCCTTCACGAGCTTCGAACTGACGTTCCCGGAGCGTCAATACCCGGCCTTCACGGCCGATGGGGACCTCTGCAAGGGGTCGCTAGCAATGCCGACCGAAATGGTAGGCCAGAACGGCCTGGTGGTCGACCAGAGCACGAAGATCAAGATCACCGGCTGCCCGAAGAAGACGCCCAAGCACAAGCACAAGAAGAAGGGGGCGAAGCACAGGCAGTAGCGTCGCCACCAGCCCATGGTTTTCAGCGAGTCAGAAACACTCCCTTGTGGCGAGCTTGCAGCCGTGGTACATCTATGCGTACGTTTTCCAAGGGATCGAAGGACACCGGAAAAGATTTCAACCCAGAACTACAAAAGTGGCGGCGAGCCACTGTACGCTTGTAAAAACTCTCGGGCGCCCCTACCGACTTTCCAGGCGACCGCAGAGAATCCGGATCGTGACCTCCTCTCCACGCATTCGGATCCCGCCGAGCGGGGGCGCTGGCCTTGCAGAAGAGCCGGCGCCCCCGTCGGCGTCATTGGGAACGAGACGCAACGGCCGGTCCGAGCGGGTCACTTGATTGGCGCTCGTCCGAACCCGCGGTTGCAATCATGACCGCCATGACCCGCGGCGCCGATGCCAGGCTGTTCGTCGCGCTCGACCTGCCCGCCGAGGCGCGCGGGGAGCTGGTTGCGTGGGCGCGCGCAGCCGCCGCGAGCGTGCGCGAAGGGGGCGTTGACGCGCGCGCCTCCTCGATGACCTACCTGGGCGTCGTGCGCGCTCCCGGCCGCCGCCGGGAAGCACGACCGCTGCCCACGCGCCAGCTGCGGCTGCTCGGCGAGGACACGCTGCACGCCACGCTCTGCTTCCTCGGCGACCAGCCGATGGGGGAGATCGAGGTGCTCGACGGCGCGATCGGCGCAGCCTGCGCAGAGGCCGCGCCGATCGGGGAGCTCTCGTTCGGGGCGCCGATGTGGCTGCCCCCGCGCCACCCGCGCACGCTCGCCGTGGAGCTGCACGACACGCCCGACCACGCACTGGAGGCGCTTCACGGAACGCTTGCCGCCACGCTCACGGAGGTTTGCGAGTCCGGCGTGACGGCCGCCACGCTGCCCGCCGGCCTGGGCATCGACGGCCGCACCCGCCGGCGCTTTCGCCCACATGTGACCGTCGCGCGCATGCGCCCCTCCGAGGGGCCGAGCGAGCGCGGCCTGCCGCCCACGCCGCAGCTGTCGTTCACGCCGTGCACGATCACCCTGCATCGGTCGTGGCTGACGCCCAAGGAGGCCGTGTACGAAGGGCTTGCCACCTACCCCCTCGCGGCCCCCGCCGACCACAGCGGGCTGTAGCTCGCGAAGCCCGTCCAAAGGGATCCCCAATCGAACAAGTGTTCCGTCCGGAGCGGTCCCTACCGTTTGCGATCGATCCATTTCCCGACTTCCGGAGGAGCTTCCGATGCCGACCGACAACGACAAGGCCGCCAAGGCCCGCGACGCCGCGCTGAAGGGCGCGCTCACGCAGATCGAGCGCGAGTTCGGCAAGGGCACCGTCATGCGCATGGGCGATGAGGGCGCGCAGGTGCGCGTCGCCGCGATTCCGACCGGCGCGCTGTCGCTCGACCTCGCGCTCGGGATCGGCGGGGTCCCGCGCGGGCGCATCGTCGAGGTCTTCGGCCCCGAGTCCTCGGGCAAGACGACGCTGATCTACCACGTCCTCGCCGAGGCCCAGCGGCTCGGGGGAGTGTGCGCCTTCATCGACGCCGAGCACGCGATGGACCCGCTGTACGCCAAGGAGATCGGCGTCGACATCGACGAGCTGCTCGTCTCCCAGCCCGACTACGGCGAGCAGGCGCTGGAGATCGCCGACATGCTCGTGCGCTCCGGGGCGATCGACGTCGTCGCGATCGACTCCGTCGCAGCGCTCACCCCGCGCGTGGAGCTGGAGGGGCAGATGGGCGACCAGACGGTCGGCGCGCAGGCGCGGATGATGTCCCAGGCGATGCGCAAGATCGCCGGCAACCTCAACCGCACGCAGACGCTCTGCATCTTGACCAACCAGATCCGCGAAAAGGTAGGCGTGATGTTCGGCTCGCCCGAGACCCAGCCGGGCGGGCGCGCGCTGAAGTTCTATGCCTCCCAGCGCCTGGATATCCGGCGCATCGAGACGCTCAAGGATGGCACCGAGGCGGTCGGCAACCGCGTCCGCGTCAAGGTCGTCAAGAACAAGCTCGCCGCCCCCTTCCGCCAGGCCGAGTTCGACATCGAGTTCGGCAAAGGGATCTCCTCCACGGGCTGCCTGATCGACCTCGGCATCGAGGACTCGGTTGTGACCAAGTCCGGCTCCTTCTTCTCCTACGGCAACGAACGCCTCGGCCAGGGCCGCGGCGCCGCGAAGGCTTATCTGGATCAGCACCCGGAGATGGCCAAGGAGATCCGCGCGAAGATCTTCGCTGCGCGCGGAATCTCGCCAGGGGGCCCCTCGATCCCGCTGGAGCCCGTGCCAGAGGTCGCCGTCAAGGGGGATGGCGGCTCTGCTGCGGGGCCGCCCGAGGTCGCCCCGGTCCCGACGCCGCGGCGGGAGCCTGTCGCGGCGTAGCGGGGCTTCTATCTGCCGGGCTGCCACCCTGTCGCGCGTGCGTGCTGGGTGGCAAGCCCGCTGAATCGTGGCATCTCGGCCCGTTATGGGCACCAAACCCGATGTCGTGCCGGGTACCCTGTGTCCATGCCTCGCTACCACGTCACGACCTTCGGTTGCCAGATGAACGAGCACGACTCCGAGCGGATGAAGGGGATGCTCGAGTCGCTGGGCTACCGGGAGGCCGCCGAGCGCGCCGAGGCCGACCTGATCCTCTTCAACACCTGCTCGATCCGCGAGTCGGCCGACTCTCGCTTCATCGCCCACCTCGGCGAGGCCAAGCGGCTGAAGCTCGAACAGCCCGAGCGGATCGTCGGCGTGGGGGGGTGCTGGGCGCAGTCGGTCAAGGAGGAGGTCTTCGAGCGCTTCCCGTTCGTCGACGTGGCCTTCGGCCCCGGCCAGGTGCACCGCCTGGCAGAGTTCCTCACCTCCGAGTCGCTCACCGCGCAGGGATACTTCGAGTTCGAGGGCTTCACCGGGCGCCTGCCCGCCCACCGCGAGCGGCCCTTCCAGGGGTGGGTGCAGATCAGCGTCGGCTGCAACTGCCGTTGCAGCTACTGCATCGTGCCCTCCACCCGCGGGCGGGAGGTCAGCCGGCCCTTCGAGGAGCTCCTCGCCGAGATCCGCGCGATGGCCGCCGAGGGGGTGCGCGAGGTCACGCTGCTTGGCCAGAACGTCAACTCCTACGGGCGCGATCTGCGCGAACCCGCTGCTCCGGGCGGGGTTCGCGACCCAGCTGCCGAGGCGGGCCAGGAGCGCGCGGAGGAACGGACAAGGGGGAGGGGGAGGGGGAGGGGGAGGCTGCGATCGCGCACCTTCGCCGAGCTGTTGCAGGCCATCGACACCGTCGAGGGCATCGAGCGGATCCGCTACACCTCGCCCCACCCGAAGGATATGCACGAAGATGTGATCCAATCGCATGCCTCCCTACGTACAGTATGTGAGCACATTCATTTGCCGCTGCAGTCCGGCTCGTCACGAATCCTCAGGGCGATGCGCCGCACATACGACCGCGAGCGGTATCTCGATCGAGTTGCAGTGATCCGAGAGCACGTTCCAGACGTATCACTTACAACAGACATCATCGTCGGCTTCCCCGGCGAGACCGAGGATGACTTCGAGCAGACCCTCTCGCTCGTCGAGCAGGTCCGCTACGACAGCGCCTTCACGTTCCTCTTCTCGCCCCGCCGCGGCACCGAGGCCGCCGCAATCACCGAGGGCCTCGTGCCCCACCCTGTCAAGGTGCAGCGCATGGAGCGGCTCCTTGAGGCTGTCCAGCGACACGCGCGCGAGCGCGCCCAGCGCTTCATCGGGCGCGACCTCGAGGTGCTAGTCGAAGGGCCCTCGCGCACCGACCCCTCACGGTTGCGGGGGCGCACCCGCCACAACAAGGTCGTTAACTTCTCCGGCCTCTCCGCTCCCGGGGACCTGACCTGGGTGCGGATCGACTCCGCCACCTCGCAGACGCTCGCGGGTGAGGAGCTGCTCCTGACCCGCGCCTCAGGGTGAGTCACGGCGGGCCGCCCCCTACCTGGCGACGGCCCGCCGCTCCTCGCTCTGCCGCACGCCGCTACGCAGCGGTCGGCATTGGCCCCCGGGGAGGGCCTGTGTAGCTCGAACCCGATTCGCTGCCCGATCCGGATTTCGAGCCCGATCCCCCGCTCGACCCTTTACCCATGTTCGGGCACGGGTGGCCCGAGGGGCTCGTCGAGTTCGGCGCCGGGGTCGTTTTGGACGGCGCCGAGGGGGTGGTCGTCGTGTTGGGAGTGGTCGTTGTGGACGGAGTGGTCGTCGTTGACGGCGTTGACTGGGTCGTCGTCGTACCCGTCGTGCCGCTTGTGCCACTCGGAGCCGCGGCCGCGCCGGCGATGCCGGCGACCGCGCCTCCCGTTGCCAGCGCGCCCACCACAATGACCGCCCTGATCGTGTTTGCCCTGTTCATCGGACCTCCTGTGTGGTCGGTTGGGGGCTTACGCTCCCCATCCTGCGCCCCGTCCCTAAGCTGCCCGCAACGTGCGTGTAAGGCGTACCGAAGGAGCTCAGCCCTTCGCGCGGTGGCTCGCCGCGATCTCCGCCGCCAGCTTGTCGCTGCCCGTCCGGCGGGTGAAGCTCGCCGCGAGGCTGGGGGCCACCCCCGCGAACACCGTGCCGAGGCGCAGCGGCAGGGGCGCGACATCAACCTCGGCGCGGTTGTGCTCGATCGCCTCCGCCACGGCGCGGCCGACGTCGTGAGGGCTGCGGGTGCCCACCCCGGTGGGGAGCTTCGCGCCGGTGCCGGCGAACATCCCCGCTTCGCGGATGAAGCCCGGGCAGACGACCGATACGCCGACGTTGCGCTCGCGCATCTCCGGGCGCAGCCCCAGCGCGAAGCCGCGCAGCCCGAACTTGGTCGCGTTGTACAGCGAGGTCATCGCCGTCGGCGCCTTGCCCGACAGCGAGGAGACGAACAGCAGGTGGCCCGCTCCGCGCGCCGCCATCGCCGGCGCCAGCGCATGCGCCATCGCGATCGGGGCGCGCAGGTTGACCTCCAGCGTGCGGTCGATCTCATCCAGGTCGAATTCGTCGAGGCGCCCGGCGCCGGGCAGCGCCGCGTTGGCGACGAGGATGTCGATGTCGCCCGCCTCGCTCAGCAGGCGATCGACGGCGCCACGGTCTGCCAGGTCCGCGGCCAGCGCGCGCGCGCCGAGCTCGCTCACCAGCCCCTCCAGCACATCGGTGCGCCTGCCGGTCACGATCAGCTTCGCGCCGCGCCCGCCCAGTTCGCGGGCGATCGCTTCGCCGAGGCCGCCGGTAGCACCCGTGAGCAGGACTGTCGATCCGGAGATTCGCACTGAGCTGTCAGCCTACGCGAATGCGGGTGATCGCGCTGTTCGGGCCCACGGGAGTCGGCAAGACCGCCGTCGCGGTCGCGCTTGCCGCACGGTTGCGGGCAGCCGGCGAGGAGCCGGTGGCGGTGTCGGCCGACGCGCTGCAGGTGTACGCCGGGCTGGAGACGCTCACCGGCGTCGCCTCGTCGTCAGAGCGGGCCACCCTGGAGCACCGGCTCGTCTCCTTCGTGCCGATCGACGCCTCCTTCAGCGCCGGCGAGTACGCCCAGCTGGCGCACGCCGAGATCGACGCGCTGCTCGCCCAGGGTCGGCGCCCGATCGTCGTCGGCGGCACCGGCCTCTACCTGCGCGCGGCGCTTGCCGACCTGGACTTCAAGCCCTCCCTGCCAGACGGTCCCTCGCAGCTGTGGAGCGAGGACATGCGCCAACCCACGCTGCTGGTGGGGCTGACGCTCGAGCGCGAGCAGCTGTACGCGCGGATCGACGCCCGCGTCGAGCTGATGCTCGCGGCGGGAGTGCGCGAGGAGGTGCTGCGCGCTCATTCCGCCGGCGCCTCGATCACGGCGCGCAAGGCGCTCGGCTTCGAGGACCTTCTCGCCGGCGACGTCGAGGCGATGCAGCGCCACACCCGCAACTACGCTCGGCGCCAGCTGTCGTGGATGCGCAAGATGGCGGGCGTCCAGCCGATCGACGTGACCGGTCGCGCGCCACAGGAGGTCGCCGCGGAGATCATGGCGAAGATTGCCTAGACTGCGGCGCGCATGAGATTCGAGAAGTGGCAGGCGCTCGGCAACGACTACATAATCGTCGAGGATGGCGAGCTGCCGTGCGAGTTGACACCAGCACGTATACGCCTGCTATGCAAGGGCCATTTCGGCGTCTTCGCCGATGGGGTGCTGTTGCTCGCGCACAGCGAAGACCCCGACTTCATTGCGAAGCTGCGGATATACAACCCCGACGGCTCCGAGGCCGAGCTGTCGGGCAACGGTGCGCGCGAGGCGATTCTCTACGTCCGCCGCCACCAGTGGACTGACAAAGATGTCTTCTCGATACAGACCGTTGCAGGTGTCATCACTCCGAGGATCACCGGACCTAACACTTGCCGTGTGGATATGGGAGTCGCACATCTGACCTCCCGCGATTTCCCGAGCGGGCCAAGCAATGGGCAGGGAGAATTGGATGCCGCGGGACACACGTGGAGCTTTCAGCACGTCTCGATCGGCAACCCCCAGTGCGCGATCCACGTTGAGAGTGCAGAGGCGCTCCGGGCACTCGACCTGCCCGCGATCGGCCCTGCGATCGAAAGCCATGCACTCTTTCCGCAGCGCACCAATGTCTCCTGGTATACCGAGACCGAATACAACCGGATCAGTGCACGGATCTTCGAGCGCGGTGTGGGGGAGACGCTCTCATCTGGCACCGGGGCCACGGGGGCGGCGGTGGCCCTTCATCTCAGCGGTGGCGGGGGAACAGCGCCTCCGATCACCGTCGCACTGGAAGGCGGCGAGCTGCAGGTGGAGGTGGAGGAGGATCTGCGCGTGCATCTGACAGGCTGGGCGCGACCTGTGTTCGAGGGTCGCCTCAGCGAGGACTTTCTAAAGGAGCTAAATGAAGCCAAGTGAGCGTCTGAGCCGAATCCCGCCGTACCTGTTCGCCGAACTGGAGCGCAAGATCGCCGCCAAGCAGGCCGCGGGGGTGGACGTGATCAGCCTCGGCATCGGCGACCCCGATCGTCCGACGCCCGCGCTGATCGTCGAAGCGATGCGGGAGGCTGTGACGGAGCCCGAGACCCACCGCTACCCCTCCAACCGCGGCCGCAGCGACTTCCGCGACGCTATCGGCGACTTCTACGCGCGGCGCTTTGACGTGCAGCTCGACCCCGCCAGCGAGGTCATGCCCGCGATCGGGGCCAAGGAGGCGATCTTCAACCTCAACCTCGCCTTCCTCGACCCGGGAGACGCCGCGCTCGCCTCCGATCCCGGCTATCCGGTCTACAGCGCCGGGCCGCTGCTCGCCGGCGCCGACCCCGTGCCGCTGGCGCTCCTGCCGGAGCTCGGCTTCGTCCCCGACCTTGATGCGATCGCGCCCGCCGACCTGAAGCGCGCGAAGCTGATCTACCTCAACTACCCCAACAACCCCACCGGCGCGCTCGCGCCCGAGGGCTTCTTCGAGCGCGTCGTGGCGTTCGCCCGCGAGCACGAGATCCTCGTCGTGCACGACCTCTCCTACTCGGAGATCGCCTACGACGGCCACCGCCCCGGCTCGTTCCTGGCGACCCCCGGCGCCAAGGAGGTCGGAATCGAGGTCTTCTCGCTCTCCAAGGGCTACAACATGACCGGTTGGCGCTGCGCGGCCGTAGTCG
>JBEKYV010000010.1:0-19257 GCA_049510515.1 Solirubrobacteraceae bacterium
CGGGTCGAGCGCGCGGCGCGCGGCCGCGCTGATGTGCAGGTGGGAGAACACCGCCCTGCGCATCGGGTCCACCGCATAGGTGAGCGGGTCGAGGCGGTTGAGGACGGCCAGCCACTGCGGCAGCTGCGCCACGGAGAACATCGCGCCGGAGATGAAGAACATCGGCATGATCGCCATCTGCATCAGCGCCATGAACGACTGCATCTGGGTGATGCGCGCGGCGGCCATCATGCCGAACGCGGTGATCGCGAACGCCAGCAGCATCGCGAGCGCGAACAGCTCGAGGATCAGTCCGAGCGAGTAGGGGATTTCGACGAGGCCGGCGATTGCGATCACGATCACGCCCTGGAAGCCGGCGACGGTGGCGCCGCCGAAGCACTTGCCGAGCACGATCGAGCTGCGCCGCACCGGCGCCACCATCATCTCGCGCAGGAAGCCAAACTCTCGGTCCCACACGATCGAGGCGGCGGAGAACATCGCGGTGAACATCACCGCCATGCAGAGCACGCCGGGGTAGATGAAGGTTTTGAAGTTGACGCCGTGCGTGCTGGCGGAGACGAGCGAGGAGAGCCCGGTGCCGAGCACGAACAGGAACAGGAAGGGCTGAATCAGCGCGGTGACGATCCGCAGGCGGTCGCGGCTGAAGCGGATCAGCTCGCGCTCCCAGACGACCTTGATCGCACGCAGCTCCCCGCGCACGCTGCGGGTGGGCACACGCACGCCCGCGACCTGGTGGGCGGACGGAGTGGGTGCCGTGGTGGGGGTGGGGGCAGTCTCGGTGGCGGCCATCAGCGGCTCATTCTCCTTCCTGGGTCATCAGCGCGCCATCATCCGCGCGACGTTGCGCATGTGGTCGGTGGAGGTTGCCTCGGCGTCGCGGATGGTGGTGCCGGTGTAGGACATGAAGACGTCGTCGAGCGAGGGGCGCGAGACGGACACCGAGCGGATCGGCGGGTGGGCGGGATCCCATTCGTCGAACAGGCGCGGCAGGAACTGCTCGCCGTCGGGCACGCCGAAGGTGACGGCGCCCTCCGCGATCGTGGCGTCGATCCCGAAGCGTTCGTGCAAGGCGTCGATCGCGGCGGAATCATCGGGCGTGGAGATCTGCACGCGATCCTTGCCGACGCTCGCCTTCAGCGCCTCCGGGGTGTCCAGGACGATGATGCGCCCCTGATCCATGATCGCGATGCGGTCGCAGTACTCCGCCTCGTCCATGTAGTGGGTGGTGAGGAAGATCGTGATGTCCTCGCGCCGCTTGAGCTCGTCGATGTAGCTCCAGATCGAGCTGCGGGTCTGCGGGTCGAGGCCGACGGTCGGCTCGTCGAGGAACAGCACGCGCGGGGAGTGCAGCAGGCCCCGCCCGATCTCCAGGCGCCGCTTCATGCCGCCGGAGAAGGTGCCGACGAGGCTCTTGCGCCGCTCCCACAGCCCCACCATCTCCATCACCTGCCGCATCCGCGGCGCGACGGTCTCACGCGGCACGCCGTACAGCTCGGCGTGCAGGCGCAGGTTCTGCTCGGCGGTGAGGTAGCCGTCGAGCGTCGTGTCCTGGAAGACGAGGCCGATGTTGCGGCGCACGGCGTCGCGTTCGGAGACGACGTCATGGCCGGCCACCAGTGCCGAGCCGCCGGTCGGTTTGACGAGGGTGCAGAGCATGTTGATCGTGGTCGACTTGCCCGCGCCGTTGGGACCGAGGAACCCGAACACCTCCGAGCGGGCCACCTCGAAGTCGATCTCGCGCACGGCTTCGATCTCGCCGTAGCGCTTGGCGAGGCCTCTCACGGAGATTGCGGGCGCCGTGTCCGAGTTCACGGCGCCCACGCTAGCGGAGTGCTCAACTGCCCTCGGGCTCGGACCCGTCGGCGAGAATGCGATACAGGTCACGCCGCGCGGTGACGAGCACTTTGCGCGCCTGCTCCTGCTGCTCCTCGTTGCCGGCGCGCATAACCTGCACGAAGGCGCCGGCAACCTCACGCATGATCTTGCCGAGCTCGTGTGCCTTGGAGCCGTACTCGCCGCTCATCTGCTCCCACGGCGCGGGCCGCTCGGGGTCGCGCTCCTTGACCTTGGCGAGACCCTCATCGGTGAGCCGGAAGAGCTTGCGCCCATCGACCTCCTCGGAGCGGATCAGGCCCTCGTCCTCGAGCTGCTGCAGCGCCGGGTAGACCGAGCCGGGGCTAGGGCTCCAAGAGCCTTCGCTTCGCTCCTGCACCTCCTGCATGATCTGGTAGCCGTTGCGCGGCTCCTCGGCGAGCAGCAGCAGCGAGGCGGTGCGAATGTCCCCGCGCCGGGCCTTGCGGCCCCCGCCACGCCACGGTCCGCCCGGCCCGAAACCGCCGAATGGGAAGCCGCCCGCGCCACCGCGCGGTCCCGGCCCTCGATGACGGCGATGGCCGCCCTTTGGCCCGCCCTCTCCGTATGTGGTCATGGCACGCCAGATGGCGCGTAGGTCGTAGCCCTCGCCGCTGCTGCAGCAGGGTCCTTCGGTTGTTGGGTCTATCGCATGAGAATGCATATATCTACTCCTATCGTTGGAACATCACGATAGTAGCACGATATATCGCGAACATTCAATGCCTGAAGTGGCGCACTCCTGTCGCAACCATTGCCGCCCCAGCCGAGTCAACTGCCGCGATGACCTCCTCGTCGCGCACCGAGCCGCCCGGCTGGATGATTGCGGCGACGCCCGCGTCGAGCGCCAGTTGGGGGCCGTCGGCGAACGGGAAGAAAGCGTCGGAGGCGAGCGCCGCGCCCGCCAGAGGATCGGATTCCCGCCCACCCCGGAAGGCCTGCGCCTTCTCGATCGCGATTCGCACGGCGTCCACACGGCTCATCTGCCCGGCGCCGATCCCGATCGTGGCGCCGCCTGAGGCCAGCACGATCGCGTTGGAGCGCACGTGCCGGCAGACCGTCCAGGCGAACAGCATGTCCCGCCACTCCGGCTCGCTTGGCTGGCGGGCGCTGACCGCTTTCATCTGCTCGCGTGTCTCGGAGACGACGTCGTGGGTCTGCACCAGCTGGCCGCCGATCACGGCCTTGGATTCGACCTCCCGCAGCGGTGCCGGCCAGTCGCTGAGCTCGAGCAGGCGCACGTTTTTCTTGACCTGCAGCGCCTGCAGCGCGGGGGCGTCGTAGCCGGGCGCGAGCAGCACCTCGATGAACTGCTTGCCGAGCTCTTCCGCAAAGGCAAGGTCGACCGGGCGGTTGACGGCGATCACCCCGCCGTAGGCGCTCTGCGGGTCGCACGCGAAGGCGCGTTCGTAGGCCTCCTGCGCGCTCGCGCCGATCGCGCAGCCGCACGGGTTGTTGTGCTTGACGATCGCGCACGCCGGCTCGTCGAGCTCCTCGACGAGCTCACGCGCGGAGGAGAGGTCGAGCAGGTTGTTGAACGACAGCTCCTTGCCGTGCAGCTGCTCGACGCCGTCAAGCAGGTGTGTGGGGGATCCCGCGCGCGCGTAGAAGGCGGCCTGCTGGTGGGGGTTCTCGCCGTAGCGCAGATCCATCACCTTCTCGTACGCATCGCGCCAGCTCTGCGGGAAGCCACCGCCCTCGCGTGCGGCAAACCACGTCGAGATCGCCGCGTCGTAGCGCGCGGTGCACGCAAACGCCTTGCCGGCGAGCGCTTTGCGCGTGGCCAGCGACAGCCTGCCGCCGGACTCGCGCAGCTCGCCGAGCACGCGCTCGTAGTCGCCCGGGTCCACGACGACGGCGGCGAACGCGCTGTTCTTGGCGGCCGCGCGGATCATCGTCGGGCCGCCGATGTCGATGTTCTCGATCACCTCCTCCTCAGAGGCGTCGCCGCGCGCGACCGTCTGCTCGAACGGGTAGAGGTTGACGCACACGAGGTCCACCTGCTCGATCTGCTGCTCGGCGGCCGCGCGCAGATGCTCCTCCTCGTCGCGTCGCGCCAACAGGCCCGCGTACAGCCGCGGGTGCAGCGTCTTCACGCGCCCGTCCATCATCTCGGGAAAGCCGGTGAAGTCCTCGATCGCGCGCACGGCGATCCCGGCGCCGCCCAGCTCGCGGGAGGTGCCGCCGGTGGAGACGATCTCCACTCCAAGCTCCGCGAGGCCCTGCGCGAACTCGACGATCCCGTGCTTGTCGGACACGGACAGCAGCGCCCTGCGTACGCGCACCTCGCCGGGCGTGCTGTGCTCGATTCCCGTGGAAGCGCTCAACTCAGGCGGCGATCAACTGGTCCTGGGAGACGAACAGCCGCACAGCTTCGGGCAGCAGCCTGTGCTCCAGTGGGCGCAGGGCCTCGAGCACTTCGCCAGGGTCCTTCGCAAACGGCAGATCGACCGACTCCTGCAAGATGATCTCGCCAGTGTCAACGCCCGCATCGACGTAATGCACGGTGACACCGAACCGCTTCTCCCCATGATCCAGCGCCTGCTCAATGGCATGCATGCCGGGGTAGTCGGGCAGCAGCGAGGGGTGTACGTTTTTCACTGCTCTCGGAAAGCGCTCGAGAAAGCGCTCGCTCAGCAGCTCCATGAACCCGGCGAGCACGATCAGCCGGGCGCCGTGCTCATAAAGCCAATCCGCCATCGCCTCATCGCGGGTTTGGCGGTTTGGGTAATCCGAGCGTGAGAAGACTGCTGTAGGTATGTCATGGGCCACTGCCCGTCCCAGCGCGGGCGCATCCACGACGTTGGAGGCCACAGCCACGATCTCCGCCTCGCGGCCATGCACGATGTCGAGCAGCGCCTGCAGGTTGGTGCCCGTGCCGGAAACCAGCACGGCGATCGGAAATGGGGGCTCGGGAGAGCCGATCTGGTCGGACATGGCGCCTATGACGATAACGGACGTGCCGGCAGGAACGAAGGCTACGCCCGCACGAGCGGCAGCGCCGACCCGGCCGGCTCCAGCGCGTACTTGCCGTTCGCCTCACCCGTGCCGTCGAGTGGGTACTCGCCGCTGAAGCAGGCATCGCAGTGAGACTCGCGCCCGGGTGGGTGGGCACCGGGCGGGCGGGCACCGGTCCCGACCGCCTCGTAGACGCCCGCCAGCGAGAGGTAGTGCAGCGAGTCGCAGCCCAGCTCGGCGGCGACCTGATCGGTGGTGCGGTTGTGGGCGATCATCTCCTCGCGCGTGGACATGTCGATGCCGTAGTGGCAGGGGTGCTTGATCGGCGGGGCGGAGATGCGCATGTGCACCTCGCGCGCGCCGGCGTCGCGCAGCATGGCGACGATCTGGCGGGTGGTGTTGCCGCGCACGATCGAGTCGTCGACGACGATCAGCCGCCTGCCGGCGATCACCTCGGGGAGCGGGTTGAACTTCAGGCGCAGCCCGTGCTTTCTCAGCTCCTGGCCGGGCTGGATGAAGGTGCGCGCAACGTAGCGGTTCTTGACGAAGCCGTCGTCCTGGGGCAGCCCGGCGGCGCGCGCGAGGCCGCGGGCGGCGGGGTTGCCGGAGTCGGGAACGGCGATCACGATGTCGGCCTCGACGGGGGCCTCGCGCCACAGGATCTCGCCCATGCGCCCGCGCACGACCTGCAGCGCCTGGCCGTTCATGCGCGAGTCGGGGCGGGCGAAGTAGATGTACTCGAACACGCAGAACGCCTTGCGCGCGCCCTCCACCACCTGGCGGCTGCGGATACCGTCCTCGCCGATGCTCACCAGCTCACCGGGCTGCACCTCGCGCAGGTGGCGGGCGCCGATGATGTCGAACGCGCACGACTCGCTCGCCACGCAGTAGGCGGCCCCGTCGGCTCCGTCCGTCGTTGGGGCGTCGGAACCCTGCGCCCCGGGGTTGTCCGCATCGGTGGCGCCGGGGTCCTGGCCTGCCCTCTCCGCGTGGGCGGGGTCAGGGTCGCCGAGCTCCCCGATCGCCAGCGGACGCAGGCCGTGGGGGTCGCGGAAGGCGAGCACGCGGTCTTTGGTCATCGCCACGATCGAGAAGGCGCCGCGCAGCCGCGGGAGCACGTCGGCGATCGCGTCCTCGATCGCCTCGGCGGGGTGGGTGGCGATCAGTGCGGCGATGATCTCCGAGTCGGAGGTAGAGCTGAACGTGACCCCGCGCTCCAGCAGTTCGCTGTGCAGCTCCACGGCGTTGATCAGGTTGCCGTTGTGCGCCAGCGCCAGCTCGCGGTGGGAGCCGTGGGTGCCCTCGGAGCGCTGCACCGGCTGGGAGTTCTCCCAGGCGTTGGAGCCGGTGGTGGAGTAGCGCACGTGCCCGATCGCCAGCTCGCCGCGCAGCGTGCGCAGGTCGTTCTCGCTGAACACCTGGCTCACCAAGCCCAGCTCGCGGCGCGTGATGATCTGCCCGCCCCGGTCGGCCGCCGCGATGCCGGCAGACTCCTGGCCGCGGTGCTGGAGCGCGTACAGCGCGAAGTAGGAGAGCCGCGAGACCTCGTGGCCGGGCGCGTATATGCCGAAGACGCCGCACTCGTCGCGCGGCCCATCGCGATCCTCGGCGCGGCCAAACGTGGGCCTCACAGTCATCAAGCTAGCAGCCTCACGGGAACAGCTCCGCCAGCGCCCCGTGGGCCTCGGCCAGCTCGGCGAGGGTTGCGCTCAAAGTCTCTGTGCCTGTCGCGATCGTCAAGCCTCCGCCTCCTACCGTGCCCAGCATCTGAAGCGGCGCCCGCACGGCCAGAGCCGTGAGCGCCTCGCGGGGCCCGGAGACGACGAAGCCGCCCGGCCCCTCCCCAAAGAGCCGGGCGAGTGGGTCGGTGGGGCGCTCGGGCGCAACTGGTGGGGCCGCCGGCGAGACATCAGCGCCCACCCCGCCGGCAAGACAGCACTCGGCCAAAGCGACCGCGAGCCCGCCCTCGGCGATGTCGTGGGCGCTGCTCAGTGCCCCTGCCCGCACGGCCTCACGCACGGCGGCCTGCGCCGCCAGCACCGCATCGAGGTCGATCTCTGGCAGCCCGTCGGGCAGCGGCAGGCCGTGCAGCTTCGCCAGCTCGCTCGCGGGGAGCGATGGCGCGAACGGCCCCACCAGCGCGATCGCGTCGCCCGCGCGGGCGAACCCGAGCCGACCCGCGCGCGCGGCGTCGGGCAGGCTGCCGACCATGCCCACGACCGGGGTCGGGTAGATCGGGCCGCTGGGGCCCTCGTTGTACAGCGAGACGTTGCCGCCGACAATCGGCGCCTCTAGCGCCCGGCAGGCGTCGCCGAGGCCTCGCACCGCTTCGCACAGCTGCCAGGCGATGTGCGGCTTCTCGGGGTTGCCGAAGTTGAGGTTGTTGGTGGTGCCCAGCGGCGAAGCGCCCACGCACGCGAGGTTGGCGGCGCACTCCAGCGCCGCCTCGATCGTGCCGCGGTAGGGGTCGGCGGCGACGCGGCGGCCGTTGCAGTCGATGCTGACGGCGAGCGCGCTCCCGTCGGGGAGGCGCAGCACCGCGGCGTCGGCCTGCGCGGGGCGGCGCACCGTGCGCGACTGCACGATCGCGTCGTACTGCTCGAAGAGGGGACGGCGCGAGGCGATGTTGGGCGAGCTCAGCAGCGCCAGCAGCGTCTCGCGCGGGGGCGTTGCGCGCGCGAGGGTGGCGGGGGGCGTGGCGTAGATCGGCTCGGTGGGGCGCGCCGGCTGCAGGTCGTACAGCGGGCACTCGTCCACCAGCGCCCTCACCGGCATCTCGCCGACGAGTCGCTCGCCGTCGAAGATCCGCATGCGGCGAGTGTCGGTGACCGTCCCGATCGCGGCGCCGCCCACCTCCCACTTCTCGCACAGCGCCAGCACCGCCGGCACATCCGCGGGCGCGACCACACACAGCATCCGCTCCTGGGACTCCGACACCATGATCTCGAACGGCTCCATCCCCGGCTCGCGCAGCGGCACGCGCGCCACGTCGATGTCGATCCCCACCCCGCCCTTGGAGGCCATCTCCGAGGCCGAGGAGGTGAGGCCGGCCGCGCCGAGGTCCTGCAACGAGACCAGCAGGCCCCGTTCCAACAGCTCCAGCGAGCACTCCAGCAGCTTCTTCTCCTCGAAGGGATCGCCCACCTGCACCGTGGGTCGCTTGGCGTCGTCGGCCTCGCTGAGCTCCGCGGAAGCCAGTACCGAGGCGCCGCCGATCCCATCGCGCCCGGTCGAGGCCCCGAACAGCACGAGCGCGTTCCCCGGCCCCGCCGCCGCGCTGCGCACGAGGCGCTCGCGCTCGCACAGACCGAGCGCCATCGCGTTCACCAGGCAGCTCTGCTCGTAGGGCCCCTCGAAGTACACCTCGCCGCCGACGGTGGGCACGCCGATCGAGTTGCCGTAGTGCCCGATGCCGCTGACGGCGCCGTCGAGCAGGTAACGGGCGCGGGTCGCTGGGGAGGAGGAAGGGGATGGGCTCCGGGTGGGCGGGGCCCCAATCAAAAGCTGCGCCGGGGTGGGCTCGTGTGGCTCTCCGAAGCGCAGCGAGTCGAGCACGGCGATCGGTCGGGCGCCGATCGCGAAGATGTCGCGCAGGATTCCCCCCACGCCGGTGGCCGCCCCCTGGAAGGGCTCGACCGCGCTCGGATGGTTGTGCGACTCGACCTTGAACGCGCACACCAGGCCGCCCCCGACGTCCACAGCGCCCGCGTTCTCGCCGGGGCCCATCACCACGTGCGCCCCCTCCGTGGGCAGCGTGCGCAACAGCTTCTTGGAGTGCTTGTAGGCGCAGTGCTCGCTCCACAGCAGCGAGTACATCGCCAGCTCCACCTGATTGGGCGGCCGCCCGACCAGCTCATCCTGGTGGGCGCAGATCAGCTCGTACTCGGCGCGCGTCAGTCCCAGCGCGAGCGCGTCATCGACGGTGGGCAGCGTGGCGCTATCGGACATTTCGCGTTCCCGGCGGATCGAGGACGGCGGGCGGGGGTGTGCGTTCACTTTTCGGACCCCAACCAACTTGATTTTGGGAAGGCATGCCCTCCACCGCGAGGCGCATCGACTCGAAGATCCTCAGGCCGTCGGCCGAGCCGGTGAGCGGGTCCACCGCGTGCTCGGGGTGGGGCATCAGCCCGAACACGTTTCCGGCCGCGTTCTGCACCCCGGCGACGTCGCGCAGCGAGCCGTTGAAGTTCTCGCCGGGCGCGTAGCGCAGTACCACCTGGCCGCTCCGCTCCAGCTCGTCGAGCGTCGCCTCCTCGGCGTAGTAGCGCCCCCACGAGTGCTTCGCCGGGATGCTCAGGCGCGTTGGTGTCGAGGTGCGAGCCCCCTCCCCCTCCCCCCCGCGATCCGATCCACAGGCGCGCGTGAACGCGCTGCCGGGGTTGACGACTTCCAGCGTCACCTGGCGAAAGGTGAAGCGCAGGTGCTCGTTTCCCAGCAGCGCGCCGGGCAGCAAGCGCGCCTCGCACAGCACCTGGAAGCCGTTGCAGATCCCCAGTACCAACCCGCCCTCATGGGCGAACTCGATCACCGCCTCCATGACCGGCGAGAAGCGCGCGATCGCTCCGGCCCGCAGGTAGTCGCCGTAGGAGAAGCCGCCGGGCACGACGATCGCGTCGGCCCCCTTCAGGTCGCGCTCGCCGTGCCACAGCAGCTCCGCGTCGCCGACGCGCCGGGCGGCCTGCAGCGCGTCGACCTCGTCGCAGCTGCCGGGGAACTGGAGGACGCCGAACTTCACCGGGTCCTCAGCGAGGCGACAGTCGCGGAATCGGCGGGGTCGATGCGCTCCAACCCGGAGACTTCGTCGAAGCCTCGGTCGGGACTGAGGATCGCGTCGATACTGCGATTCAGTGCTTGCGCTGCGAAGATAGCGTCGCGCACGTCGAGTCGCTTGTGGTCGGACCACAGATCCAGAGCGCGCTCCATATCGGGAGGCTCAACAGTGTGCAGGGAGAAGGAGCGCTCGATCGCGTGTGCCGAACGCGCGGCATCATCTCGGCTCCCCACCTGGCGAAGGCGAACATAGGCGAACTCGTGGATCAACTCGACGCTCGCCTCAGCCGCAAGACGCTTACCCCGAACTTCGCGCAGGATTGTCCGACACGGCTCGCGGTAGCGATGCTCGCCACCGAGCGCGTATATGAAAACCCCGGTGTCGAAGAGGAAACGCCGCACCCGCGGGTCAGTCGTGCGTGTCGTACGTGTCCAGGATGCTCATGCCACCGGCATTCATGTCTTCGATCATCTGCCGCTTCATGATCGGCCAGTCGTCAACGGGCATCGGCGGCGCGGCGAGCAGTTCGTCGATCGCCTTGGCGCGATCGTCCTGAACGCGCGAGAGCTTTTCGTCGATCGCCTCGCGGATCAGGGCGCCGAGCGAGATGCCGCGCTCGGCGGCGGTCGCCCGCAGGCGCCGGTGCAGATCGTCGTCGAGCAGAAGCTGGGTTCGGCGGGTCAGCAGTGGCATACTAGTATGTTAGCATGTGTATGAGCAGGCGTACCTGCACATACGGTCTGGCGAATGCTCGGTACTCTCAAATCAGCGGGTCTCGCCCCCCCCGAGAAGCTGCACTCAAATCAGCGGGTCTCGTCCCCGAGCAGCTGCACCTCGTACTCCTCCACCAGCGGGTTGGCGAGCAGCTTCTCGCACATTGGCTCAAGCTGCGCCTCGTCCTCCACGTCCAGCTCCACCAGGCGCCCAACGTGGACGTTGGCGACGCCCGCGAAGCCCAGCGCTGGCAGCGCGCGCTGCACCGCGATCCCCTGGGGGTCGAGGATGCCCGCCTTCGGGCGGATCAGCACGCGGGCTCTCACGGCGAATCCCGTGGGTCTGGGGACATCACTTCTCGGCAGTGGCGCCGAGACTCGTGCGGTCAAGCCACGCCTGGAAGGGCTCGCCGGCGATCCGCTCGTACGCCTCGACGTAGCGCGCGCGGGTGCCCTGGACGACATCCTCGGGGATCGCCGGCGCCGGGGGGCGCTTGTCCCAGCCGCTGCCCGCCGCCCAGTCGCGCACGTACTGCTTGTCGAAGCTCGGCTGGCCCCTCCCGGGCTCGTAGCCGTCGGCCGGCCAGTAGCGCGAGGAGTCGGGCGTCAGCACCTCGTCGCCGAGGATTAATTCCCGCCCGCCCTGGGCGGGATCCTGCTCATCGAAGCCCAGCTCGAACTTCGTGTCCGCCAGGATCACCCCGCGCTCGCGCGCGTGCGTGGCCGCGAACGTGTACAGCTCGATCGACACCTCGCGCACCCGCTCCATCAGCGCGCGGTCGCCCACCAGCTCGGCGGCGCGCTCGAAGTCGATCGCCTCGTCGTGGCCGACCTCGGCCTTGGTGCTCGGCGTGAAGATCGGCTCGGGCAGCTGCTCGGACTCGCGCAGGCCGCTCGGCAGCTCGATCCCCGAGACCGCGCCGGTCGCCTGGTAGTCCTTCCAGCCCGAGCCGGTGATGTAGCCGCGCACCACGCACTCCACCGGCAGCATCTTCAGCTTGCGCACGACCAGCGAGCGTCCGCGGGCCTCCTCGGGCACGCCCTCGGTGGCGGAGATCAGGTGGTTGGCGACGATCTGCGCGGTCTTCTCGAACCAGAACACCGACAGCCCGGTGAGCACCTTCCCCTTGTCGGGGATCGGCGTCGGATGCACCGCATCGTAGGTCGAGATGCGGTCGCTGGCGACCATCAGCAGCCGGTCGTCGAGGTCATACAGCTCGCGCACCTTGCCGCTGGCGAGGAGGGGCAGGTCGGCGAGGGCGGTCATGTTCTCGGACTCTATCGCTGGCCGCGGCGCTCTGCCGGGGCTCGAACTCGGGGCTTGACCCATGCGGTATGGCCGAGCGGTCGTTGTGGGAAATCAGCCGCGACTGTACGCGGGCTTCTGACGAAGGACCCATTCGAAGAGGTTGCAGAACAGCTCCCCCTGCTCAATGGCGTCGTCCAAGGCATTGTGCGTGTGCGCCGCTCGTGGAAGCAGCTCTGGGGGCATGTGGCTTTTGGACGACTCAGCGTAGGTCGAGCCAGCCGCGCCGATGTACAGGCTGCGGATGTCGATACACGTTCCGTGCCCGAAGGGGGACGCACCTGTGAAGCACGAGAAGTACCAGTGCATGAACGACCAGTCGAAGGCCGCCGGGTAGGCGACCAGAACCGCGCGACGGTCGCCGGCGACCTCACGAACCCAGCGATCCGCCTCCTGCATCGCCTGCGCGGGGGGCATCCCCTCGCGCCGCAGTCTCTCGCGGTCGAGTCCGTTGATCGACAGCGCTTCGGGGTCGAAGCCCTCGGAGATCGGCTGCAACTCCCAATAGCGCTCGGCCTCGAGCGGATCGAGCCGTACGAAGTGCTCACCGTCGAAGGTCGCCACGGCGACGAGCGCGAACGAAAGCATCGAGGAACTGCCCGGAACGGGACCGTCGGACTCGATGTCCGCCGAGAAGTACATGTCGCATGACCCGCTCGACGGCATACGCACAGGCTAGTGCAGCGACAGGCCTATCGGTGATCCCACCCGCAAGAAGGAAATCGCAGACGAGGCGGCGGCTGGTGGCGAACTCAAACCGCCCGACCGACGGTCTTCCTGCATTGCCGTACGCTTTGGTCGGATAGCCGGGATGATCGTTTTCCTGGCAAGATCGATCGACATGACCGTCCACCTCGGCACACGCCGCAAGGAAAGCGAAGAGGGCCTCGCCCTTGTCCGCGAGGCCGCCACCAACCAGTTGGCGCCGATCGTCGGCGAAGAGCCGTTGGCAATCTACGTCACGGGGTCGTTCGGACGGCTCGAGGCACGCTTTCCCAAAGGCTCGGACCTCGACCTCTTCTTCCTTTATGGCCCCGATGGTCCGACCGAGCAGGCGCACCAGATCCGGCTCCCGCAGCTGACCTGGTTCGAGTTGGCCGGCGAGATCATCCGGATCGCGCGGGCTTTGGACTTCGAGGAGTTTTCTCGAGACGGCGCTTTCCTGCAGGTCCACAACGTCTCGCACATCGGCAGGCAACTCGGATCGCAGCGCGAGGACGCCGAGAACGGGTTCACGGCACGCCTGTTACTGCTGCTTGAGAGTCGCTACGTCCTCAACGAGGAGCTGTACGAGCAGTTCATGGAAGAGACGATTGGCTTCTACTACGGCGATTACTCGGCCAATGAACTCCAATTTCGGCCGACCTTTCTTATCAACGACATCCTGCGCTTCTGGCGCACATTGTGCCTGAACTACGAGTACAAGCGCAACCGCAAGCGCAGCGAGGGCGGCGCCAAAGACGAGGGTGCCTTATGGCGTGCCGAATCGGCGCTCGACAACCTCAAGCTGCGGTTCAGCCGGCTGTCGACCTGCTACTCGATGGTGATCGCGCTCGCGGCCGAGCCTACCCCTGTCCGGCCCGGGCGTGTGCTTGAGCTGTGCCGCACAGCCCCCACCGATCGGTGGTCGATCGCCGCCGAAAACGCCACGGCCGCTGCCGCCACCAAGGCCAAGTCCAAGGTGACGCAGATTGTTCAAGGCTACGAGTATTTCCTTGAACTCATGGCCGAAGAAGACGACCTCCTGAAGCGGCTTGCGTCCCGTAATGAGCGAGCGCTCACGCGCAGCCAGGCCGCCGACTTCGGGGAGGTGGTTTCGGAGTTCCTGCGCGCCACATGCCAGAACGACCAGTTGCGCACCCTCCTCATTTAGGCTCACGGTTCGACGAGCCCTCGACGACGACCCATGTGACCATACGGGTGGGATCGTCTTTCTTAGGTCGGCGCTCAGTGTTCCAAGCCTGACCGCGAGGGCCGAAGATCTCATTGAGAGCGTCTGGAACGAGCTCATAAGCCCATTGTTCGATGTCCGGAACGGCATCGTTCGGTATCCCGCGCTTGAGGGCCTCCTGTACCCCACGCCACGTAATTGCATCGCTCCGCTGAAGCCAGCCCTGGAACTCCTCGTCGGTCTGAAGCGCCGCGATCGCCGCCTGTCGATACAGCTCATCCCGGTCGACCTCGTCCTCCTTCGTGCCGTGCGGCTCACTTGGCGGCTTAGAGCTCGCCGCGCCTTGCTCCGCCGGCCCCCGCACGCCCGGCTCTTCGGCTACGCTTTGCATGGGACGCAGCCTGCCGCGGATCTCCTTGATGCGGTCCTCCGAGTCCTGTGCGAGATTGCTCGCATACACCTTTACCGCATCGCGCCTCCCGTCGCGGTCCAGCACAGCATGAGACTCCTCGAAGGACAGCACACGCAATGGGATAGGGTAGGCGTTGCCCGCCTGATCGGCTTTTCCGCTTACGCTCGACCAGAACACGCCGTTGCCTGGGAGCGGCTCGTTGAGTAGCGACGAAAGCAGATCGTCCGAGAAGTGCGCGTTGGCGGTCTTGACCGCGCGAAGGTCACCCTGCGACAGCAGGTGAAAGATGAACCACGAGTCGCCTTGGCTCAACAGCTCCGTGGGTATCGAACCGGGCTGCTGGGTGATAAGCACCGCGCCGAGGCTGTACTTTCGTCCCTCCTTCACCCACTCTTCATACGCGGATTCCCCCGAGCCCGTACCGCCCAACACCGACTGCGCCTCCTCGATCACCGCGATCGTCGGGATTGGGTCCGGCTGCGCACGGGTGAACTCCTCCTGGTTGTGGCTGAAGATATGACGCAAGATGATGCCCGAGAGCGTCAGTCCCGCCGATCCACGCATCCGCGAGATGTCGACGATGCACAGCTTGCCGTCCCGCAGTGCTCGCAGCAGCAACGCGAGCATCTCGCTGCCTGGATCGTGCAGCTCGCGCACCACGCGCGTCATGTTCGCGCGCGCCGCGAAGAGCTCCGCGTCCTGGCCGGCCTGTAGGCCGAGCAGTGAGCGAATTTCATCCTCGCTCGCGCCGATGCCGTCGCGGTGGATGAGGTCAACCATCTCACGCCAGGCTGCACCGCGCAGGGACTTCAGCTTGTGAACGTTCTGCTGCTGCTGCTGCTCGGGGGAGAGCGCGATCGAGAGCACAAGTGAGGCTGGTAGTTGGCGAATGTCCAGGCGTATGCCGCCAGCCTTGAACGAGCCGTAGAAGGGCGATGGTGGCTCCTGGTTGGTAAAGACGACGACCCTATCCGCGAGAAACTCGACGTCGCAAAGCGCGGGGCGCTCACCGAGCGCCGGCCAGAAGTACTCGCCGTCGGGGTCGAAGATGACCGTGCCGACGGGAACCTCGCGGCCGTCACGCATGGGAATCGTCGGGGTTTTCTCATAGAGCCCCGCGAACAGAAGCTTGACAAGATTGGACTTGCCAAAGCCCGCAGCGCAAAGACGAAGGTTCTCCGGGCCACAAGTTGCTCGACGGCGAAGCGCACGGGAACCGCAGGTGGTACCCGTTGCATCCAGCTCTGCTCGACTATGCGCTTGTCGGTGCCGCAATAGATGAACTCACCGAGTGCATAGAAACCGATCTCGGCACCGCCGGTGCCGCCCGCAACTTCGCGAAGTACGTCCTCGGGCAGGAATGCAACCCTGGCGCCTACATGCGGCAGACGCCGATGGGAGGGCGCAAAAACCAGCTTGTCATCCTTGCAGCGCAGCACGCCGAGCAGGCGCACATCGATGTGGTATCGCAGGTACTGTCGGCGCAGATCCTCCGGGATCTCACGCTCCTCGGCGACGGCACGCAACCCGTAATCCTCACCCGCAGAAGAGGTCAGCCTTCCCTGCGCCGCGACGGAAGTGATGCGTCCGAGCACAGCCTCGTTGGGACCTGCAAGCTCCACGAGCACGAACTGGCCGTGCATCGGGACCGAGTCGAAATGATCCCGATATGGCAGCGTAAGATCAGCGTGGAACTCAAATCCGTTGCCGCTTGCGCCGCGGAACATCCCGACGGCTTGTCCGCGAGGGAAGAGGTTCACCTTGTCTCCTTGCATGCTTTCGGTCGGATGGTCAGGTTCAACTGCGGCGTGCGATGTCGGGGGCGAGCGCCAGACCGTCGAAGATGCCACGCTTGTGCTCCTCGATGAGGGAGCGGGCCGAGTGCAGGATCGTATCCTGCAATACGTCCAGATCGAGGTCGACGACCTGCGCGTGCTCGTGCGCTCGCTGCAGGCAGCGTGGGTAGTACGGCACAGGGAAGCCGTCGATCGCGTCTTGGAGCAAGTAGCCAAAGACCTTGCCGGCTTCTGTGGCCTGTGGTTCGAACACGTCGATCGCCCAAACGGGATCATGAGACTCGCTCCCGAAGCGCACCAAGAACATCGAGCCGATCACGAACTTTGCCGACTCGCCTGTGGTCTCGTCTTCAACCCCGCGAGCAAACTCCTCCCACTTGTAGACTTTGCGCTCGAGCTCGCGAGGAACGGGCACGAAGCGGGCCCCGTCAGCGGGGAGCGCGTCTTCGAGCGCCATCGCAAGTCGGTAGCGCGCCAGAACCTGGGAGTGCTTGGCGACGCCCACCACGAAGAGACGGATGCCTCGGCTGCGATTGCGTTCAATGGCCTCCAGCATCAGCTTGCGCATCTGGATAAAAAGCGTCCCACTGAAAATCTTCGAACGCAGCAACCCGTCGCGCACGATCAGCGTGTCGGAGCCCCAATCGGAGCGCGTTACGCGGTGGTAGAGCACTGCCCACTCCGCGAGGTCGCGATAGACAAGCGTCCAGGATGGGCTGACGCGGTCGGGTTTCTTGCGGACCTCCTCGCTCTCGGGGATCATCGGGCTGAGCCTGCTGAGCTTCTCGACTTCGAGGTCCTCCATCAGTACGTGCAACGGATCGCGCGCTTCGTGGTGACGCGCAAGTAGTGCATCCGGATCGGTCGTGGGTGAAATAACGTCGATGAACAGTTGGCCCCCGTAGGAATCGACGACGCGGACAAGTTGCATCGAGAAGGGGTCGAAGACAAGCCGGTTGTTGCCGCCGTCCGATGCCACCAGCGACACGGCAGTGGCGGAATGGGGGCGAATAAATCGCGAAGGACTCAGGTGGGTGAGGACGTCATCACGCAGGACTTGCAATAGCGCCCTGTCGGCCGCGGTCTGACGCTCGATGGCCGCGCGAATCTCGTCCAGCTGTCCGGGCTCGAACATCGCTCAGGATCTGCGTATCGCCACGACGTCGACTTCGGGGACATGAGTTCCCGCCGGCAGCGCCTGCTCGACCTGACGGGACCCGACGCGCTTCGGGATCCCGGCATCTTCAATCGTGGCGACCTTCCAGGCGCCGGAGCACTCGAGGCTGCTCAACAGCAGATCCTCGGGCTCTCCGCGGCGCGCCGACGGCAGCGCCCCAAAGCGCACGATCAGGCGCGCGCCCGGAACGCAACGCCTGGCCGCCGCGGCCCATATCTCTGCCAACCCCGCGACGAACCGTGCCCCGGTCATCGAGCCCAGCTGGGCGTCGCGGTTGTAGTCTGGTGCAGGCGAACCGCCGAGCAGCCAACCGCGCAGCCAGCCATCCGGGCGGTAGGTGACCATCCCCGGATACGGGGGCGACGTGATCACCCAGGTGAAACGCCGCCGCAGTCGCGCCATCACGGTGAGGGCGTCGCCGCCGTAGACCGCACCGCGTGTGCGGGGCGGCACGCTCGCATAGCGACGTTCGGCGTGTCGCCGGATGATCGCGAGCACGTCAACCTCGACCGGGCGCATGTCGCGTGCCTTCCAGAAAGAGACAGCTCCCTTGGGCTTGGTCGCATAGGTGCGGGGCATCTGGTTGGACAGGTAGCTCGGGAGGCCCTTGTTGCGGGGGCCGTGCAGGGCGCCCATCAGCACTCCCCTCAGTGCGACCGCTGGAGCATCACCACGATGCGCAAGCCCCGCTCGTAGGCGGCACAGCACATCGAGTACACGCGGGCCGAAGCACCAGTGCCAGAACTCCCCTTCGGGAGGTGCGGCCGCGCTGCCGCCCGCGATAATCTCTTCGGCCAACTCGACGATTGAGCCGGGGTCCACAGACACCAGCTTCGCTGCCGCGATCGCCGCCGCGACCTCGTTGCTATCGATCCCGACGGCGGGCAGACCGAGCTTGCGGGCAGCGTAGAGCGTTGTGCCGCGACCGCAGAACGGATCGAGTACCCACTCGCCGGATCGGGCGTCCGCGAGCATCCCAAGCGGAAAACTCAGCGGGAACATCGTCCAGTAGGGGCAGATCGCGTTCAGTGCATCGGCCTGCGGATGCCGTGCTTTGAGGGTGGGATCGTTCACGAAGATGGCACTCTTGCATCTGGATCGGCTGCCAGCTCAAACGGTCTCGTCCAGCCGCGCGACGATCTCCCGCGCGTAGCGGACGTAGTGGCCGTAATCAAAGATCCCGTCGAGGTCGAGTGCCGCGGGGATGAGGCCCGCCCGCCCCTCGGCGGCCAACAACTCGCGCAGGGGGGTGCGGGTGTCCCATGCCTGCTGGGCGACGCGCTGCACGGCGTAGTAGGCGTCGTCGCGGCTCATGCCGCTCTCCACCAGCGCCAGCAGCAGCCGCTGCGAGAAGATCGCGCCGTAGGTGAGCTCGAGGTTCTCGCGCATCCGCTCGGCGTCGATCGTCATGCCCTCCACCAGCGCCGTGGCGCGGTGCTGGAGGTAGTCGATCAGCGTGGTCGAGCCCCCCAGCACGATCCGCTCCACCGAGGAGTGGGAGATGTCGCGCTCGTGCCACAGCGCCACGTTCTCCAGGCCCGCCTGCGCGTTGCCGCGCAGCACACGGGCGAGCCCCGAGATCTGCTCGGCCTTGATCGGGTTGCGCTTGTGGGGCATCGCGCTCGAGCCCTTCTGGCCGCCACGGAAGGGCTCCTGCACCTCGCGCACCTCCGTGCGCTGCAGGTGGCGCACCTCGGTCGCCAGGCGCTCCATGCCGGCGCCTGCGAGCGCGATCGCGCTCAGCAGCTCGGCGTGGCGGTCGCGCGCGACGACCTGGGTGGAGACCGACTCGCGCTCCAGCCCGAGGCGGGCCAGCACCCGCGCCTCGAACTCCGGGCTGGTGGCCGCGTAGGTGCCCACTGCGCCGGAGATCCCGCCGACCGACACCTGCGCGAAGGCACGCTCCAGGCGCAGGGCGTTGCGGTGCGCCTCGAACGCGAGGCCCGCCAGCTTCACGCCGAAGGTGCTGCGCTGCTTCGCATGGTCCATCATCATGTCCAGCGCGCGCCGCGACATACCGACGCACCAGGCGCCCATCTGCAGCCGCCGCACCGTCAGGCGCAACTGCATCGGCGCAAAGCCATGGCCGAGCTTGCCCAGCATCTGGCGCGCCGGAACACGGCAATCCTCGAACACCAACTCATAGGTGCGATGGCCACCGAGCATCGGAATCTCGCGCTCGATGATGAAACCCTTGGTGCCCTTCTCGACGATGAAGGCGGTGATCCCCTCGTGTCGCTTGCCCTCGCCCGTGCGCGCCATGAGGATGACGAAATCGGCGTACGGCACGCGGCTGACCCAGATCTTGCGTCCGTTGATCACCCAGTCGCTGCCGTCCTTGACTGCGCGCGTGGTCATGCCGGCCGGATCACCGCCTGCGCC
>JBEKYV010000100.1:0-9634 GCA_049510515.1 Solirubrobacteraceae bacterium
TCCTCCTATGTGATTGTGGCCGCCGCGCGAGGTTCAGTCGCGCGGCAATGACGTCCCCGATCGCGTCGGGGGACCGACCATGCTTACCAACCGCGCCGGACGACACCCTCCATAGGGTCCAGTCGCTGTGACGCGGCCCCGCATGTGCGCGCTTCTCGCCGGATGCGCCCTGGTGTTGTCTGCTGTGCTGGCCGGAGCGCAGGTGTGGGCAAGCGGTACGCAGTCCGACGCCATCTCTGTTCATGTGCAACATAAGCTCAGTATTCGCGAGAATGTGCACATCAGCTTTCTGTCTCGCGGTCGGCTTCCCGAAGGTGGCTACTACTACGCGGTCATCGTCCTGAAGCCATACAGGGGATACACGAGGAGCCACCCGCCGCCATGTTCGACTTCCAGTGACATGGAACGAGCGGACTACGGCTATCCGCGGCCGGATCACAGTGTGCAGCTCGCGCTCGCTCCAGCCCAGTCGTCTACCCGACACTGGTGTCGCGGCGGTGCGTACGTCGGCGCGGTGTATGCGGTCCCTCACGCGCCGCCATGTGAAAGTAAATATCCGTGTCGTAGCGAACCATACAAAGCGCCCAGCCCGTGTTGGGAAGTCGAAGGCGGACGCAAGGTGTGCGGCGTGGTCGCATTGCCAAAGCGCTACGCCTACCCGGAGGGTCTCCCAGCACCGCTGGCAAGTGGCACACGTATCATGGGGCGCTTCGACGTTGTCTTCAAATGAACCGGAGACGCGCCCAGGCTCAGGTAGCGCTTATAATAGTGACCTCGTGAAGCACACCATCCTCATGGCAGCGCTCGCCATGACCTTGGTGCCCGCCATGGCCCAAGCGGCGATTCCCCAGCCAATCTACTTCTGGTCCAACGTTGCGCTCACGATACGAGCTCCCGGCCAGCCTGCACAGGCCGAGGTAATCCGCCCCTCAACGATCGTTCTCTTCGCCGACGGCTCGTGGGGCCTCGAACACCTGCACTGGATCGGATGGGGATCGAGCGTTGCTCATGCCAAAGGAATCAGTAGTGCGAGTAACGGTATCCCCAACATGGCTCAGGGTAAGCGGATCAAGCAGCCAGCCCAGATCACACTTTCAAGCCCCAGGCGCTTCTATGGCCACGAGGTGTACCGGTGCTACGCACTGAAGGTCCCGGCCCCGGCAACAAACCTGCACGGGTGCCTGACTGACCACCACGGCTACTGGGGTCTCTACTAACACCCTGGACCGGGATGTAGGAGGTAGCGTAGTGTTCCGTACCGCTGCTCGTACAGATGTGCCGGCGCCATCGACACGCCCTCGATCGAGCAATCATCGCTTCGGTGCGTAGTACCGAGCGAGCCACGCGGCAATTCCGTCGAGCCCCGGAAAGAGCACGCGGATCACAGAACCGAGCTGCGCCCCTGCGGCGTCGTCTGGGGCGGGGGCTCGCGGGTAGCCTGGGGGTAGAGCGATCAGGACGGTCGATGTCGATGCTGCCCTGCTGGAGGATGCTCGCAGCGCGATGGAGCCATCCGGCGAGGCGGCCGACGCTGAGGTCGTAGAGCGCGCGCTGCGCTCGCCGCGCACGCCGCGGAGGGCCGCGGAGGGCGTACATCGCGGCCCTCCGCGATCGAGCGACGATGGTCGAGGACGCGGCGCCCGGGCCTGGTCATTTTGAGCTGGCGGCGTTGGGGCAGACTCCACTTCAAGAAGCGAATGAAACACGGCTGTTAAAGGAAGCCCAGACGGATCCGGGCGCTTTCGAGTTCGTCGTGGTCTCAACTGATGCGCCGCAAACGCCTGGCGGCGGGAGCGGGATAGTCGAGGATTGTTCGGAGAAGCTTTACCCTCACCAGGGGCCATAGCCCGACTTTGGCGGTGCTCAGGCTGTGATCGGCACGTGACCGGGTTGCGCGGCGATTCGATCCAGCCATTCACGGGTGGCTGGGTAGCCCGATAGGTCGAACCCGCCCTCGGCTGCGACGTGGGTGTAGGCGTAGAGTGCGATATCGGCTGCGGTGCAGTGCTCGCCGACGTGGAACGGGCGTTCAGAGAGGTGGCGCTCCATCGCGTCGAGAGCGGCATATCCCCCGCGACGCCTGGTCTCGACCTCGGCGTCCGCAGGTGGGGCGTCCGAGTAGGCGACCCAGAAGCGCACCACCGCGATGTTGGGCTCATGAGTGTACTGCTCGAAGAACAGCCACTGGAGCACCTGGGCGCGCTGATAGCGATCGTCCGGGAGGTAGGGCGTCCCCTCGCTGAAGTAGACAAGGATTGCATTGGACTCCGCCAGCGGACGACCGTCGTCGAGCACGAGCGTCGGCACTCGCAGAGCCGGATTGAGGTCGCCCAGCAGCTCGAAACGGTTCGAGCGGTCCACGACGTCTACCTCGCGCCGCTCGTACTCCACGCCGAGATGTGCGAGGAGCAGCCGGACCTTGTAGCAGTTGCCGGACACCCGGGAGTCGTAGAGCAGCAAGGCAGGCACTCTATCTGCGGGCTGCACGCTGAAGCGGTGATCCGGGAGCTGCGGCAAGAGCGAGCAATGCGAGAGTCGGATGCGCCGCTGCGGTTGTCGCCTGGGGCGATCTCGTTGGTAGCCTGGGGGTATGTTGCGCCTTGGAAGCTGTGTCAGGCTAGCCGGTGGGAGTCCGGTCCGGGTAGGTGTCGGAGCGCCCGGTAGCAGGCCCCGGTTCGTCATCGAGAGGTGGCGGGCTGAGCGGGGCGTCAGAAGCCTCTTTGGAGGGAGCAAGCGCGTGGGCTGGGATTGCAGCCTCGTCATAGGAACAGTTGGGGAGCCGAGCCGTTCATGCTACGGCGAAGGCCATGTCCGCCAGTCCTTGATCCGAATTGGGTGCGGTGGGTCCCTGCGGGGTACGGAAACTTGCACGCGCGCAAAGTCTGATCACGGAACAAGGGAGACCCGTCTGGCTAGCCTCGTCAGCAAAGACCGTTCGTATAAGCCGATGGTGAAAGCGAGTGGAGGTCAGCGGGAGTCCGAGGGGGTCGTAGTAGTGATGATCGGCGTGCAGAACAACGCGCCGGGAGCGAAGGTCCCCTGCTTTGATCGCGTAAGCGTCGAGGGTGGGCGTTAGGGCATGGTCGAGACTGCTCGATCCACCGACCCCGCCGGGCATAAGCCCGGTGTTCCTGCCAGCGAAATGGTGCTTGTGGCCACTGGTGGGGATCTGCGAGAACTTCAGCGCAAGCTATGGGTGGCCGCCAAGCGGTCGCCGGGTAGGCGTTTCCACGCCCTGTTTGACCGGGTCTTCAGGAGTGACGTCCTGTTGGAGGCGTGGAGGCGTGTGCAGAAGAACAAGGGTGCTGCCGGGGTCGATTCCCTGACCTTGGCAGATGTGCGGGAGTACGGGGCAGAGCGGCTGTTGGCCGAGTTGCAGCGTGACCTGCGCGAGGGGTCTTATCGTCCGCGGCCGGTCCGGCGGGTTGAGATCCCTAAGCCCAAGGGTGGTGTGCGGCCGCTTGGCATCCCGACCGTGAAGGACAGGATTGTTCAACAGGCCGCGCGTATCGTGCTTGAGCCCATTTTCGAGGCTGACTTTTTGGAGGTCTCGTTTGGGTTCCGCCCGCGCCGGTCGGCCACGGATGCAAAGGAGGTGCTGCGTCGATCGTTCATCGACGGGTACCGCTACGTGTTCGAGGCCGACATCCGCGACTACTTCTCCTCGATCGACCACGAGCAGTTGCTTGCGAAGGTCGCGGAGAGGGTTTCGGACCGGCGCGTGCTCAGGCTCATACGGCAGTGGCTCAAGGCAGGTGTGATGGACGATGGGGTGTTGCGGAAGATGACTGCCGGGACCCCTCAGGGTGGCGTGATCTCGCCGCTTCTGTCGAACGTCTACCTGCACGCGCTGGATGTCGCGTTCGCTGATGGTGTTCATGGCAGGCTCGTCCGCTACGCGGACGACTTCGTCGTGATGTGCTCAAGCGAGGCGCAGGCCCATGCGGCCGGGGAGTTGGCCAGGCAGGTGTTGGCTGATCTCGGGCTTGAGCTGCACCCGGAGAAGACGAGAGTCGTTGACCTCACTGATGGCCGGGAGGGCTTTGAGTTCCTTGGCTGTCACTTCCATGCTCGCGTGTCGGGCAGGTTGCTGGAGCGCGGCATCCGCCGCTACTATCTTCAGCGCTGGCCCTCACAAGCGGCGATGAAGCGGTTGCGCCAACGAATCAAGGCGCTGACCGGTCGCGGCCGTACCGGGATGGACATCCGTGAGGTGATCTCGCGGATCAATCCGATCCTGCGTGGTTGGGGCAACTACTTTCGTACCGGGAATGCCGCCATCCGGTTCAACCAGATCGACTGGTATGTCGTGGGGCGTCTTCGTGGCTTGATGCGTAAGCGTTATGGTCGCAACCTGCGTCGCGGTCAGACGGCCATCTGGACGCGCAAGTGGTTCGAGGATCATGGCCTCTACCGCTTGCGTGGCACCATCCGCTACCCGGGACTCGCGTCGTGACCATCAAGAAGATCATCGGTAAGCCGTGTGCGGGAAAACCGCACGCACGGATTGAAAGGGGAATGGGGAAACGGGCCTTCGTGGCACCGCGCCCCTGACTACCAATGGCAACCCGAGCGATCAGGACGGTCGATGTCGATGCTGCCCTGCTGGAGGATGCTCGCAGCGCGATGGAGCCATCCGGCGAGGCGGCCGACGCTGAGGTCGTAGAGCGCGCGCTGCGCTCCTATCTGGGACGCCGAGCGCTCGATGCCTCCCAGGCGATGAGCGGGCTCTCCGAAGAGGACGCCATGCGGATCGCAAACGAGGAGTTGCACGCGATGCGCCGCGAGCGTCGCAGCGCCGCGTGACCCGAGTCGTCATCGACCCGGGCGTCCTGGTTTCCGCGTTCATCTCCCCGAAGAAAGCCGCGCCGGCACTTCTCGTGGATGCGATCCTCGACGGAAACCTCGAGCTGCTCGTGTCCCCGGCACTGATCTCCGAGCTAACCGACGTGCTGGGCCGCGAGAAGTTCGCCGCGCACGCCGCGGAGGGCCGCGCGGTCGCGTACATCGCGGCCCTCCGCGATCGAGCGACGATGGTCGAGGACGCGGCGCCCGGGCCTGCGAGGACCGCCGACGCTGACGACGACTACCTGATCGCGCTCGCGCAGGCGCGTGGGGTCGATGCGGTCGTGTCCGGCGACCGGCACCTGCTGGGCGTGGCCTCAAGCGAGCTGCCGGTGTTCACGCCGAGGGAGCTGGCCGATCGCCTGGGGCTCGCGTCTGCGGGCTGATGCCCGGCCGTCACTGCTGCCGGCGGCGGATCTCGATGCGGTGCCGAACGAGGGTTCGACCCCCGTCGCTCTCGCCTTTGTCCTCATTCCTGGTTGGGCGAGATTTTGTGACGACCGCCCGCCGTGCCTTCGGAGGAATGAGACCTCAAGCTGAGCGGGGTCGGACGTGAAACCGTAAGCTCCCAGACGTGACAAACCTCAACGACCCCGTCTTCGACGAGCCACGCGAGCACCCGGGCTTCTGCTGCCGGCGCGCCCGCGTCAGTCGCCAGGCCGGCAGTGAGCGGCTGGGGCTGAGCTTGTGGGAGCTGCCGCCGGGTGAAGCGGCCTACCCCTACCACTACCACCTCACTGAGGAGGAGCTCGTGGTCGTGCTCGACGGCCGTCCGAGCCTGCGCACCCCCGGGGGCTGGCGGGAGCTGCGGGAGGGCGAGGTAGTGGCCTTCCTGCGCGGCGAGCACGGGGGGCATCAGCTCGTCAACCGCACCGGCGAGACCGTGCGGTTCCTCGCGTTCAGTACGAACGGCGAGCCGGACATCGTGATTCGGCCCGACTCGGGCACGCTCAACGCCGCCGAGCGGCTGCCGGATGGCGGGGGATTGCGAGCGATCTTCCGCCTGCGGGACGCGGTTGACTACTACGATGGCGAGGTGCCCCCTACCGGGGAGTAGCGCTTTGTGTTCACCTCGCTGCGCTGTGGGATACAAGTCGGCGACCGCGTCGCGCGCTCAGCGTGCCTGCCCCCGGCGCCCTACCCGGTGGTCGGCTTGCCCATGTCGGTGGCCCCCCGCGCCTGCGATTCGCCTCGCGCGCATTCGCAGGATCTGCTCGCAGTCGCTGTACTCCAGAAGTGCCGTTTCCAGGTGACTCGCGGCGTACTGCAGCGCGGCGACGCGCAAGTGCCGATCCAGACGACGGCCGCGTGCGCACTCGGCCGTGGCACGCCGCGCTTCGTGGTGCAGCCGGGCTGCCGGGGAGCGCTCGGTGTTTGGCCCACGGGCGCCGCCTCCGCCGGTGTGGTGGTGGGCTCTCGCACGTGCGCTCACAGCCTGCCGGCGCGAGGCGGCGATCGCGACTGAGTGACCCGCCTGCCCAGAGAGGAGCAGTCCGGATGTCAGCGTCGCTGTGCCGAGCGCGGCCAGGAACATCCCGGTTATCCCGTTGGCGGACAGCTTGCCGGCGAGTGCCCGGTGGGCGGTGAACCCGGCGAAGCGCCGTGAGATAAGCAGCAACGGAGCGGAGAGCGCGTGCAGAGGCGAGCCTTCCGTCAGGCCGCGGCGGGCGCGATGAATCAGCGTCTTGATCGCCGAGACGCTGGTCTGCTCGCGGCTGGCGAGCTCACGGTAGCTGCGACCTTCGAGGGCATGGCCAACCAGCGCATCGCGCTGACGCGCCGGCAGGGCTCCGATCGCTCCCATCAGCCACTCCAGCCACTCGCGCTGCTCGATCGCCTCCGATGGCATCGGGCCGCCCGTGATCGAGTGGTCGGCTTCCAGCGACAGCGGGGGCTGCGGCGCACGGGCGACGTTGATCGCCGCGTTGTGCACGATCGCAAACAGCCACGCTCTCGGGTTCTGCGGCCTGGTGCCCGCCGCGAGGTGGCGGTAGGCGTTCAGGAATGCCTCCTGGAGCACGTCCTCGGCGAGCTCGGGGCGGCAACCGAGCTGGCGACGCGCGTAGCGCAGCAGCTCAGGAGTGTGTGCATCCACGAGTGCCCGAAATGCGTCACGCTCGCCGATGGGAAAACGCGGTGTTGGCGGCTGCTGGTGTTTGTCTGTTCGATCCATGACCCGTAAGACGCGGTGGGCGTGCAGATGTTGCGCAGCCTATTCTGTCCGTTGGCTAGGGTGAAACAATGACCGCGAGCGCCCCCGCCGCCGCCGTGATTCGCACCGCCGGCCTGACGAAGGTCTACGCCGACGCCGATTTCGCGGCCGTCGATGGCTTGGACCTGGAGATCCGCTCGGGGGAGATCTTTGGGCTGCTGGGTCCCAACGGCGCCGGCAAGACGACGACCGCGGGGATGCTCACCACGCGCGTGATCCCCACCGCGGGGACGGCGGCAGTGGGCGCCGTCGATGTGATCGCTCACCCCGCGCTCGCCAAGCAGCTGATCGGCGTGGTGTCTCAGCAGAACACGCTCGACCGGCAGCTCACCGTGTGGGAGAACCTGTACTTCCATGGCCGTCTGTTCGGGATCGGCGCGGCGGAGTCGCGGCGCATCTCCGACGAGCTGCTCGAGCAGTTCCACCTCGCGCGCTGGGCGAAAGCGTCGGTGTTCGCGCTCTCCGGCGGGATGGCGCAGCGGCTGATGGTGGCGCGCGCGATCTTTCATCGGCCCGCCGTCCTGTTCATGGACGAGCCCACCTCCGGCCTGGATCCGCAGAGCCGCCTCGCGTTGTGGGAGATCCTCGGGGAGCTCAACGCCGCCGGGCAGACGATCATGCTGCTGACTCATTACATGGAGGAGGCCGACCATCTCTGCCACCGTGTGGCGATCATGGATCACGGCAAGATCCTCGCGCTCGACACCCCCGCAGGGCTCAAGCAGTCGGTCGGCGCTGACACGATCGTGACGGTGAAGGCCCCCGGGGACGGGGCCTCGCTGGCGGCGACGCTCGAGCGGGAGATCGAGGGCGTGACCCGCACGCGCGTGATCGACGGCGGCGTCGAGCTGCACGTCGAGGGCTCCGAGCGGATCGTGCCGCGCGTGGTGGCCGCCGCCGAGAGCGGGGGCTTCGAGCTGGTTGACCTCTCGGTGGCCGAGCCGTCGCTGGAAACCGTGTTCATCAACCTCACCGGCAAGGAGCTGCGCGAATGAGTGCGCCCGATGCCACCGCCGCAGCAGGGGTTCCCGCCACGAGCGCCGATGGCAGGCGCCCCAAACCCCCGGCCGCGATCGTGCTTACGCCCACGCGCTCCACGTTCGAGGCCAGCCGCACCGCGCTCGGGGCGCTGATCCTGCGCGACCTCACGGTGCTGCGCAAGAACGTCCCCGAATTCGTCGCCCGCGTGCTGATCCAACCGTTCCTGCTGGTGTTCGTGTTCCTGTATGTGTTTCCCACGATCGGCCAGGGGATCGGCGGCGGCGGTCACGGCTCCAACGCGGGCACCGAGTCGGACTTCGCGACGGTGCTCGTCCCCGGTGTGGTGGCGATCTCGATCATGTTCCAGGGGATCCAGGCGGTGGCGCTGCAGATGTCCACCGAGTTTGGCTACACCCGCGAGATCGAGGATCGCGTCCAGGCCCCCTGCCCGATCTGGCTGGTGGCGATCGCCAAGGTGCTCTCCGGCGCCGTCCAGGGGATGCTGGCCGCCGTGATCGTGTTCCCAATCGCCGCCGTGATCCATGCCCCCGGCGTGCACGCCCACCTGTCGGTGCATTGGTGGATCGTGCTCACGCTGATCCCGCTCTCGAGCGTGGCGATGACCTCGCTCGGGCTGCTGCTCGGCACGACCTTCGAGCCCCGCAACATCGGCTTGATGTTCGGCTTCGTGGTGTTGCCGCTGACGTTTCTCGGCGGCACCTACTACCAGTGGACGAAGCTCGCCCCGGTGCAGGTCGCGGGGATTCACTGGCTGCAGATCCTCGTGCTGATCAACCCCCTGATCTACGTCGCCGAGGGGATGCGCGCGGGGCTCACCGAAGCGTCGCACATGCCCCTCTACGTGGTCTACCCGGTACTGATCGCCTTCTGCGCGTTCTTCCTCGGCCTGGGTTTGCGCAACTTCAGGCGGCGCGTGCTGGTTTGACGCTTCGTCGCGGGGCATGGACGCCCCGCGCCCAGCAGCTTGGCCTTCGCATTCGCGCGCGCGGACGCGCCCCAAAGAATCGTGCGCTATCCCAACGACGCCACGGCCACGTAGAGCAGCGCCTGGGCTCGCGCCACCGCTCCCACCGCGCCGTCGGACACCAGCAGCTCGGGGTGGTGCAGCGGCCGGCGCGTGAAGCCCTCGGCGCCGTCGAGACCGACAAAGGCCATCGCGATCGGCGCCAGCTCCGCGAAGAAGGCGAAATCGTCCGAACCGCACGAGCGCCACTCCGAGGCGTGCTCGAAGCCCGCGGCCGCCAGCAGCTCCCGGCCCCGCGCGACGATCGCAGGGTCGTTGACGAGCGGTGGCTCACCCGCGGTCAGCTCCACGTGCGCGCGACAGCCGTGCGCGGCCGCCACCCCGGCGGCGACCTCCTGCACCAGCGCCCGCAGCGTTTGCCGATCCTCGGGGCGGTGCGCGCGCAGCGCCGCGCGGGCGCGGGCCCGGGCCGGGATCACGTTCTCCGCCTCCCCGCCCTCCAGCACCCCGACGGTGAGCGTCGCCGCCTGCAGCGGGTCGATGCGCCGCCCCACCTGCGCGTGCAGCGCCACCACGATCTGCGCGAGCGCGAGGATCGGGTCGGCTCCTTG
>JBEKYV010000101.1:0-9631 GCA_049510515.1 Solirubrobacteraceae bacterium
TCGAAGCGCGTGCGCTCACGCTCCGGCAGACGCGGAAAGCGCAGCAGTGAGCCGACCAGCACGGCGAGCGGGTCGCGTGCGGGATGCAATGACGTGGCGAGGCCCGGGCCGCGGTTCAACACGACCAGCGCGCTCAGCGGGACCGCGTCGGGATGCACGGGCACGGAGATCCAGCGCTCCTCTTCGACGGACGCGATCGGTGCCCCCCGCAGCGGGGCGGCGCCCGCCGGCACGGTCATCAACGGCGGGCCGGGATGGGCGAGCGGGGGATCCTCGCCGCGGGCCTCCAGCACGAGTACGTCGTCGCTCATCAGCGTCAGGCCATCGCGCAGCAGCTCGCACAGCAGCGTGCTCTTGCCCCCGCCCGTCGCGGCGGCGATCGCCAGCGCGCCCTCCGGTGTGGCGACGGCGCCGGCGTGCAACGCCTCGCGGCCCTGCAGCAGCGCGACCGTGAACAGCACGGAGTCCAGCACCACCCGCCACCACGACTGCTCCTCCGGGTCGGCGGGCGCGCATCGCAACGTGCAGGCGTCAGCCGAGAGGTGGTGGATCGCGCGCGTCCCGGCGACGGGCGTGCCTCGCGCCTCGGGTGTTCCGGGGGCGGGGGTGCGTGGCTCCTCGGGTGTTCCGGCGGCGGGGGTGCCGCGCTCCTCGGGTGTTCCCGCGACGGGCGTGCCTCGCGCCTCGGGCGGCTCGCCGTGCACAAAGCGGTGGTCCCCTGCACGCCCCCGCTCCACCATGAAGCGTGCGCCGTCGATCGTCCCCTCCCAGCCAATCGCTTCCGGCCCCGACCAGCATTCGGCGATCTCCTCCGCGGTGGCCGCCTGCAGATGCAGGCTGGGCTCGGCCGGCGGTGCCGCCACCCACGCTCCGGGGGGCGGCATGTTGGCGAGCAGGCTGAGACCGAAGGCGCGCAGGCCAGCGCGCGGCGGTGTGGGCGACAGCATGGAAGGACTGTAACCCCCGCGTCGTTGGTGCACTATGTTTTCGCCCATGCGCATCCACTCAATCGCCCGCCGCTCGCTCAGCCTTATCTCCGCCGCGCTCCTCGCCGCCTTGTGTATCGGCGCGAGTGCCACCGCCGCGGAATCGAACACGATCGAAGGGGTGTGGTCGTTCAACGGCGGCTCCATCGCGATCGCGCCGTTGCCCGATGGGACCTTCCAGGGCGTTGTGGACACTGAAACGACATTCGCCGAATGCCCACACCCCGCTGAACAGGTGGCATGGACGGGCATGAAGCAACAGCCCGACGGCTCGTTCTGGGGGTACGACGCGTGGTTCATCCGCAATCGCTCAAGCGGCGAATGCAAAGAGGACCCGCACCTCGGGCCGACCGCCTGGCGGGTGCTCAGCCAGCCAAACGGCGACCACTACCTGAAGGTGTGCTTCAGCCATCCGGAAACCTCCCAGCCGAAGATCGCCCCCGACGGCACGGCGACGGAAGACACCTATGGCTGCGTGGAATCGGCTCTGATCGCACCTCTGCCGACCGTCTCCGGATCGGGGTCCGGCGGCGGCTCGACGGGCGGTATCAGCTACTCCGGTACGGTCACGCTGCCGCCGAGCACACAGTGCACGCTGCAGAAGTCGCTCACGATCAAGCTGCATGACCCCAAGTACGATCCCCTCACGGAGGTGCTCGTCAAGATCAACGGCAAGAAGGTCGCCGATGTCAAGGGTGTCAAGCTCATCAAAAAGGGCGTGAAGCTGACGAAGCTGCCGACCAGCGGCAGCTACACGGTCAACGTCGTGGTGACTACGATTCTCAAGCAGCACCTCTCCGGGCGCAGCACCTACACGAGCTGCACCAAAGGGTCGGGCAAGATCAAGCTCCATCGTCGGGGCAAGAAGCACCACTGATTCACGGCCCCAGCAGCGCGGCCGGCACGACGGCGATCCCGTCCGGCCGGCGATAGGCGTGCGGCCCGGTGGTGATCACGGCCGCGTCCGCGGGTGGCAAACACAACCATTTGCCGGAAACCTACGCTACCGTCTGCCGGGGTACCACGCTACCGCTTGCCGGATGTGGTATCGGCGACTCGAACACGCCGTGCGACCGCCTCGCCGGGCATTGACCGCACGGTCATAGCTGCTTTGACCCTGCGGTCACACCTACTATGACCAGCTGGTCATATTTGCTTTGACCGCTCGACATCGACGGCGACTGGGGACTCCACCCCATCCGATATTCCTCCTCCGCGCCATAAGTCCCGTCCGTCGGCAACCGTTGCTGCGGCATGGCGAGCACCGGCACGGCGGCGCAGGCCCACGACGGCACACGCGCCACGCGCGACACCGACGAGATCTTCCACCGCCTCACCGAGCGCCCGGCGGAGCTGCTGCGCTTCGCCACCGCCGGGTCGGTGGACGACGGCAAGAGCACGCTGATCGGGCGGCTGCTGTACGACTCCAAGCAGGTGCTTGCCGACCAGCTGGAGCACGTGGAGCAGACCAGCAGGCGGATGGGCCACGACTTCCTCGATCTCTCGCTGCTGACTGACGGGCTGCGCGCCGAGCGCGAGCAGGGGATCACAATCGACGTGGCCTACCGCTACTTCGCCACCGCGCAGCGGCGCTTCATCATCGCCGACACGCCCGGGCATGAGCAGTACACGCGCAACATGGTCACGGGCGCCTCCACCGCCGATCTCGTGATCGTGCTGATCGACGCCCGCAAGGGCGTCGTGGCGCAGTCGCGGCGGCATGCCTTCATCGCCTCGCTGCTGCAGATCCCCCACCTCGTGGTGTGCGTCAACAAGATGGACATGTTGGGCTACGACGAGGAGGTGTTCGACTCGATCGTCGCCGAGTTCGAGCGCTTCGCGGCGCGCCTTGAAGTCCAGGACGTGACCTTCATCCCGATCTCGGCTTTGAAGGGCGACAACGTGGTTGAGCGCTCGCAGCAGATGCCGTGGTATCAGGGCCCACCGCTGCTCTACCACCTCGAGCACGTCCACATCGCCTCCGACCGCAACCTGATCGACGTGCGCTTCCCGGTGCAGTGGGTGATCCGTCCGCGCTCCTCGGCGGGCGCCGACTATCGCGCCTACGCCGGCCAGGTGGCCGGCGGGATCCTGAGGGAGGGCGACGAGGTGGTGGTGCTGCCGGGCGGCCAGCGCACCACAGTCGCCGGCATCGACACCTTCGAGGGCCCCGTGCGCGAGGCCTTCCCGCCGATGTCGGTGGCGCTGCGCCTCGCCGACGAGGTCGACGTGAGCCGCGGCAGCATGATCGCGCGCCCCCACAACCAACCGGCGGTCGCCAGCAGCTTCGAGAGCCTGCTGTGCTGGATGTCCGAGCGCCCGCTCGACCCCAGGCGGCGCTACCTCGTCAAGCACACCACGAGCACCGTGGCGGTGGGTGGGATGGAGGTGCGCTACCGGATCGAGGTGGAAACGATGCACCGCGACGAGCTCGCCACCACGCTCGAGCTCAACGACCTCGGGCGCGTGCGGGTGGAGCTGGCGTCGCCGCTGGTGTTCGACTCCTACCGACGCAACCGCGCCACCGGCAGCCTGATCGTGATCGACGAGGCCACCAACGAAACGGTGGCGGCGGGGGTGATCCTCGACACCGAGGCCGATTCCCTCGAGCCCACGGCCAAGACCGAGCGCAGCCCCAACGTGCGCTGGGAGCGCGAGACGATCACCCGCGGCGAGCGCTGGGCGGCGCTCGGGCTCACCGGCGCGACGGTGTGGCTGACGGGCCTGCCCGCCGCCGGCAAGTCGACGATCGGGCGCGCGATCGAGGAGCGCCTCGTGCGGGCGGGGCGCCCCGCGTACCTGCTCGACGGCGACAATCTGCGGCATGGCCTCAATGGCGACCTCGGCTTCGACGAGGAGGCGCGCGCGGAGAACGTGCGCCGTACCGCGCACGTGGCGCGCCTGCTGGCGGAGTGCGGAGCGGTGGCGGTGGTGAGCCTCGTCAGCCCCTACGCCGCCGACCGCGAGCTGGCGGCAACGCTGCACGCGAAAGAGGAGTTGCCGTTTCTTGAAGTCTTCGTCAGCACCCCGCTGGCGCAATGTGAGCAGCGCGACCCCAAGGGCCTTTACGCCCGCGCGCGCGCCGGAGAGCTGCAGGGGCTCACGGGGCTAGGCGCCCCATACGAGGCCCCCACCGCTCCCGACGTTGTGCTGGGGACTCACGGCGAAGCGATCGAGACCGCGGTTGACTGCGTGCTCGAGGCGCTCACCTCCCGTGGGGTGGTGGGCGCTGAGTAGTAGGGCTCGACGCAAACTGCTGCAACCGGGCCCGGTCGGGCGCCCGGCGGGGGCCGGTGGCCGGCAACGTCGCCCCAGCCCGGCACCGGTCGCTCGCCCGTGGGACCGGCAGCAGCTCGCACGAGGTCCGGTGCCTACCGGGGGCCGGTGGCAGCCTGCGCGCGGTCGGGCGCTCGCCGGGGACCGGCGACTGGTTGGGAAAGTTTTTTTGAATGATTCCTGCCAGCCGTCCCGGCCCCGGGGGGCGAATGGGGCGATTGTTCTATTTTCCCCCTGTGGCCGCTTCCAGCAATGCGCTGCGCGTGGTGATCGCCGACGACCATCAGCTTTTCCGCGAAGGCCTCAAGGGGATGCTGCAGGACGCCGGCATGGAGGTCGTCGGCGAAGCGGCCGACGGCGCCGACGCGGCGGCGCTCGTGCAGAAGCTCGAGCCCCAGGTGGCGGTGCTCGACCTCAACATGCCGGTCACCTCCGGCCTGCAGGCGCTGCGGCGGATCGCGCGCAGCAATCCCGACACCCAGATGGTCGTGCTGACGGTGTCCACCGACGACGATGACGTGGTCGAGGCACTGGCGGCGGGCGCCTGCGGCTACCTGCTCAAGGACACCCACGTGGATCGACTCGCGGACGGCATCATGCAGGCGGCCGCCGGGCACCTGGTGATCTCGGGCGAGGTTGCGGGTGCGCTGGTGGCGCGCATACGCGCAGAGGCCGGCGTGCAGGCCCGGGCCACCGAGCCAGGCGCGGGGCGCGAGGGCGCGGGCGAGGCCGCGGAGCGCGCGAGCGCGGGTGGGGCCGCGGGGCGTGCGGGTGGGGCCACGGGGAGTGCGGGCGCGGGTGGGGCAACGAGGCGCGTGGGCGGGACCACGGGGCGCGAGAGCTCCAGCGGGGCCGGCGCGGCGGCGGCCGCGGAGGAGGAGGAGGTGGTCGAAGAGCGCCCCGCCCTGACGCCACGCGAGCAGGAGGTGTTGCGGCTGATCGTCAAAGGGGCCGACAACGTGGCGATCGGCCAGGAGCTGTCGATCAGCCCGCACACGGTGAAGCAGTACGTGACCAACATCTTCGAGAAGCTGGGCGTCCACAGCCGTGTGCAGGCGGCCGTCCACGCGGTGCGTGCGGGGCTGGTGTAGAGCCCTCACCGCCAACCAAATAAGATCCCCAACCAAATAAGATCGAGTCTCATTTGGTTGGGGCCTCAGAAAGCAACGCGGCGCGGGTGCGGGTGCAGGTGCGGGGCCGGCGACGGTGGGATCAACGGTCCGTTTGGGAGCCCTAACCAAATAAGATCAAGTCTCATTTGGTAGGGGCCCAAAAAAGCAACACGGCGCGACCTGGTGACGTGGGATCAAACGACCCGTCGGGAGCCCAACCAAATGAGACAAAGTCTCGTTGTTGATCCCAGATAGGATCATGAGACGGTATACTGATTTATATGCCTGAGACGGTTATCATTAGGGCTCGGCGAGAGACCCGCGATCTCTTGCGCGACCTCGCCGAGGTCGATGGGGCCACCGCGATCGACACCCTCGAGCGCGTGATCCGAGAGGCGTCCGAGGCACGGCTGCTGAAAGCGCTCACCGCCGATCTTTCGTCCGCTCCTGAGCGCGATGAGGCGGAGCTTGCAGAGTGGGATGTCACGCTCGAGGATGGCCTCGATCCGGACGAGGACTTCTCCTCTTGGCGGTAGGCCCCCCGCGCCAGGGGGAGGTGTGGTGGGTGGCTCTGGATCCTGTGGTGGGAAGCGAGGTCGCCAAGACGCGGCCCGCACTGATTGTGAGCGTCGAGGAGATCAACCGTGCGCCGGCTCGTCTGTGCGTGGTCGTCCCGATCACGACCACGCCTCGCCAGTCCGCGGTCCGCATCGAGCTGCCGCGTGAGCGAGGAGGCGTCCGCGTCGGCTACGTGGAGCCCTACCAGATCCGTACCGTCAGTCACGATCGCCTGGCCGGCCGGATCGATCGGGCCGGCGAAGAGGTCAGACGCGAGGTTGCGCATCGCATCGAGCTGTTCACTCGTCACCGGCCTTGAGCCCTTGCGGGTCGCAGGCGGCCAGGCCGATTGCCCCTTGAGCCCTTGCGGGTCTGAGGCGGCGAGGCCGATCGTCTCTTGAGCCCTTGCGGGTCTGAGGCGGCGAGGCCGATCGTCTCTTGAGCCCTTGCGGGTCTCAGGCGGCGAGGCCGATCGTCCGCAGCGCGTCGTCGCGGTCGTCAGCACCGAGCTTGTTGACGCAGGCGGAGATGTGGCGACGCACGGTGATCGGTGAGAGCGAGAGGCGCTCGCCGATCTCCACGGTCGAGAGCCCACCACGCAGCAGGCGCAGGATCTCCGACTCGCGTGGGGTGAGCTCCACGTCGCCGACGCGCAGCGGCGCGGGCTGGCGCTCGGGGAGCACGCGCAGCTCCTGCAGCATCCGCCCGACGAATGTGCGCGGCAGCGCGGCCTCGCCGCGCAGCACCCCACGCAGCGCGGCGGGGAGCCGGTCGGGGGACATGTCCTTGGGCAGGTAGCCCCGCGCGCCGGCGCGCAGCGCCGCGAGCAGGTCATCGGCGCTGCTCGACACCGTGAGCATCACCACGGCGGTGTCGGGCGCGAGCTGCCCGAGACGCACTGCCGCCTCGATGCCGCCGCCGGGCATCCGCACGTCCAGCAGGCAGGCGTCGGGACGCTCGCGCAGCACGGCCTCGACCGCACCGTCGGCGTCCTCCGCTTCAGCCAGCACCCGGAAGCCTCCCTGCATCATCGCCATCCGCACGCCCAGCCGGATCGGCGGATGGTCGTCGGCGATCACGACGGTGGGTGCGGTGTTCATACGAGGTCCTCCGATCGCCTCGGCTGCCACCGGAGGAGGACGGGTCGCGCTGGCTGGTGGGGCCTCACGGGAGCACCGCCTCCACCGTGGTGCCGGCTCCGTTGGCGCTGCCGACGTGCACGGCGCCGCCGAGCGCGTGGGCTGACTCGCGCATGCTTACCAACCCGAAGCCGCCCACGGCGGGCGGCGTGGTCAGCGCTTCGTCGAAGCCGCTGCCGTCGTCGCGCACCGTCAGCCGCCACTGGCCGGAGTGCTCCAGCACCACTTCGATCGCGTTGGGATGGGCGTGCTTGACGGCGTTGGCGACCGCCTCACGGGCGATGTGCACGAGCGCCGCGCGGGTCGGCGGGTCGGGCTGTGCCGAGGATGGCACCCGTGCGCCGTCAAACCGCAGCGGCGTGGTGCGCGCGGCGGCGCGCGCGCTGGCCTCGATCGTTTGTGCGATCGGGCGGGCGTCGCTCTCGGAGAGCCCCTCCAGCACATTGCGAGCGCCCGCGAGCGCGCGCTCCAACGCGCCGACCACGACCCCGGCCCGCGCAGGGGGCAGGGGGTCGTCCTTGAGCGCTCGCGCGTTGGCGAGCGCCAGGGAAAGGTCTTGCATGATCAGGTCGTGGACGTCGGTGGCCATCTGCCAGCGCTCGCGGGCGAGCAGCCGCGTGGCGGTGTGCAGGGCCGTGACGTTGGGCGCTGTATCGGGCTCGATCGCAGCCGTGGCGACGTCGAGATCCTGTGTGCTGCTGGCGATGATCATCCGTGTTCCTCGCGGTCCCAACTGCCCCATGGCCCCCGGGGCTTTGTCGAAGTTCAGAACGGTTCCGTCATCTTGACGCACCATCCCGGCATGCACCGGACCCGCGGCTTCCCACCACGGTCTGAACATAAAGCTATCCCTGCCTACGACTGCCAATCCATTTGACGCTGCCCACCGATTGTAGACGATTCTTGTGCAATTTGCGGCCATTTTTAATGAGGGAAATCGAACTTTGCGGAGGATTACTGACCTCCGGTGGGCTCAATTTCCGTACGCGCCCCACCGCTCGGGAGTGTTTCCGTTACCGCCAGCAGGCCGAAAATGTTTCCCACGGGCTGTCAACCCTTGAGCGCCCACACGCGAAAGAACGGGCGGGAGGGCAGCCTTTGTGCGCGGGCGCTCTACCCGTCGGCGAACGGCGCGATCGGGACCCCGTGGTCGCGCTCGCGCATCCCCAGCTCGTAGGCGGCACCATGTGCGGTGCGCAACGTGCACGCAGGGCGCCCCGGCCGGCGCACGGTGAGCGTGAGTGCGGCGATCGAGCAGTTGCTCACATCGTGCCCACCACCATCGGGGTCGGCGTAGCGCCAGCCCGCGAGCGCCGCGGTGGGTGCCCGCACGTGTGCTTCGACCGCCAGCCCCCCGGCGCCAGGCAGCGCGAGCACGCAGCGCTCGGGGCGCTCGGCCACCAGCAGCCCGCGCGCGCCCACCCCGCCCAAACGATGGCGCTCCCCATCGAGGTGCAGCGCCCCGTTGGCGACCCACGGGGTGGTGCGGCCCGCCACGCGCACGCGCCCGATCGCCACGTCGATCCACGCCTCGGGCTGCTCCTCGAAGCCGGTGGCGTGCAGCCAGATCCAGCGCTCTGCGTGCTGGGCGCCCCAGTTGTGGCCCACCATTCCGCGCCAGCCGTCGAGCGTGAGCGTGCGACCGGGAAGCTCCAGCGTCCCCTCGAAGCGCGCCGCGGGCGCGGGGCTCGTGAGCTTCGTGCGCGGTAGCGGCGCGCGGTAGAGCAGCGCGTGCGGCAGGTGGCGCAGTTCGGTCTCCTCCGAGGCGAAGCACAGCGACCAGCGGACCTCCCCGCAGGAGCCCTCGGCGCGGCCGGGCCCGAGCCGCGAGTTGCCCACCGCGATCCAGCCGCCGGCGGGGACGGAGAGCTCGTCGGTTGTGAGCTTGTGCATGAACGGCGACGCGTCGGGGCCGTCGAACACCGTGCACCACACCGACCCTCGCGCGGGCTGGTTGGGATGCTTGTGCGCGGTGTAGCGGATCCACACCCCGAATGGGCGGTCGGGGGCGACCGCCCGCAGGTAGAAGGACTCGTACATTCCGGCCCGTGGCGGGGCGTTGGGAAACAGGGCGTGGATGCCAGTCGGGGGCATGGGCTGCAAGTATCCCCGTATGGAGCGCGACTCGCTCGTCAAGCTGCCCGCCGCACTCACCCACTTCGAGGCGCAGCCCGCCGCGTCACGCGACGCACGCTTCCTGCTGGGGATCGACGGCGGCGCCACGAAGACCCTGGCGGGGGTGCTCGACCTCGAGCGCGGGCGCCTGTCCCTCGGACGGGGCGGGCCGAGCAATCAGGACGCGGTCGGCGTGAAGGCCGCCGGTGAGGCGCTGTTCGGGGCCGCCGACGAGGCGCTCGCCGGCGCCGCGATCGGCGACGGGGATCTCGACGCGGCGGTGCTGGCGGTGGCGGGCACCGACACCGACGCGGTGGTGGCGCACGTGCGGCGGGAGCGCTCGGAGGAGTGGATCGTGGTTGGCGACGTGGTGGGCGCATGGGCGACCGCGACCGGCGCCCGCCCCGGCGTGGGGGCGATCGCGGGCACCGGCAGCAACGTCTTC
>JBEKYV010000102.1:0-9602 GCA_049510515.1 Solirubrobacteraceae bacterium
CACGATGTAGTTGGGATCCCAAAGCGCGCGCGTGGAGGTCATGCGCAGGGTTTCCATGGCGGTATCGCCAGGGGTCTGGACAGCCGTGGACGCGCCGGCCGGCCGCGGTCAGAGCTCGTAGCTCGCGCCCCCGCTTGCGAGCTCGACCGAACCGCCGAAGGCTGCCTCCGGGCCCAAAGCTGCCCTACGCGCTGCAGACCTTGCTGGTGTGGCAGTGCACAGCGCCGTTCATGCGCTACTGCCGCCGACGTTACGGACCGACGTTCACCGTCCACGCCTATCCCGGGGAGGCATCGGTCTACGTCACTGCGGCCGACGATCTGAAGGCCGTCTTCACCGCCGATCCGGATGTGCTGCACGCCGGCGAGGCCAACACGATCCTCGGCCCCGTGCTCGGCCGGCGCTCGATCCTGCTGGCCGATGAGGAGGAGCATCTGCGGCGCCGGCGCCTGATGCTGCCCTTCTTTCACGGCGACAGCGTGCGCCGCTACGCGGAAGTGGTCGGCGAAATCGCGGACGCCGAGATCGCCACGTGGCCTGAGGAAAAGCCGATCCGGCTGCACAAGCGGATGCAGGCGATAACGCTCGAGATCATCCTTCGCGCCGTTCTCGGGGTTGAGGACCCGGCGCGCCTCGCGCGGCTTCGCGTGGTGCTGCGGCGGATCGTCGAGCTTGCGCCCGGAGTCCTACTGATGTGGGTCTGGCCAAAGCTCGGCAGAGTTGGGATCTGGCGCCGCCAGCTCTGCTGGCAGGCCGACGCGGAAGCGCTGCTGAGCGAAGAGATCGCGAATCGACGGGCGGCGCCCGACCTCGATCGGCGTGAGGACATCCTTTCGATGCTGATATGCGCGCGCTATGACGACGACAGCGCGATGGACGACGACGAGTTGCGCGACCAGCTCATGACGATGCTGCTTGCGGGGCACGAGACGACCGCCACCGGTCTGGCGTGGGCTTTTGAGCGCCTGGCCCGCAACCCGTCCGTGCTTGCGCGCGCCGAGTGTGCCGTCCGTGAGGGCGAACAGGACTACATCGATGCCGTCGTCAAGGAGACGCTGCGCTCGCGCCCGGTGATATACGACGTGGCGCGCGTGGCGGCCAAGCCGTTCTCCCTCCACGACTACGACCTGCCGGCGGGGGTCACGCTGATGCCATCCATCGGCCTCGCCCAGCAGAGTGAGGCCTTTCCCGATCCCGACGCCTTCCGACCCGAGCGCTTCCTCGGCGAGACCGCCCCACCGCCCTACGGCTGGATTCCGTTCGGCGGCGGCCGCCGGCGCTGCCTGGGCGCCGCCTTCGCCACATTGGAGATGCGCATGGTGATCGAACGCGTCCTCGCGCGCGTGGAGCTCTCGGCGTCCACCACCCGCGGCGAGTGGGCGCTGCCGCAGCACATCACCCTAGTCCCCGCGAGGGGCACCCGGCTGCGCATCCGGCATAAAGCACGATCTTCCCGGGATTCCCGCCGCCTCCAACAGCAGCGCCCGAGAGGCAAATACCACTGCGCGAGAGACAGCTGCGGAGAACAAAGCGGTGTGAGCTTGCCGTCTCTGCTCGCAACACTCCCGCGTTCGGCCCAAGTCCAGATCGCCGTGCTGGGTCCGCTGTTGCTCGGCGCTATGAGCGGTTTTCTGCTGGACACCAGCGCAGTCGGCTACTGGGCCGTGCAGGCTGCAGGCACGGCGGGCGGCGTGTCCAGCGGTATGGAGCACTTCGGCCCGGCTGCCGGCGCACGTCGTGGACTGGCCGCCGGCGCCCTGTTCGGAGCCGGCTTGATGGGCGCCCACGCAATCTCCAACCAGCGCATACTCACCTACGTCCCCCACCCCCTGGTGCTGATCGCACTGGCCAGCGCTGCGATCGGAGCAGCGCTGGGCGGCGTGGGGGGAGTAGCCCGCCGTCGCTGGGAGATGCAGCGCGGCTGAGCTTGAGCCAGGTCAAGGCTGGTGATCGTCGTCCTGCCTTCTTTACGCCAAAACCAGCTGATCCCGATGCACGGCCTCGTCGGTGGCGTGCGGCAGGATCTCGCGCACCGCCTCTGACTGCAAGCCCTTGGCACGGCGCAGCTCCAGCGCCGAGTAGTTGCACAGGCCCTTGGCGATCACGCCGCCGCCGGGCTCGGCGATCTCGACCGCGTCGCCGGCGTCGAACTCGCCCCGCACCTCCACGACGCCGACCGGCAGCAGCGAAGTGCCCTGCTCGCGCAGCGCGCGCGTGGCCCCTGCATCGATCACGAGCGTGCCATGCGCGGGCTTGGCGTAGCGCAGCCACAGCTTGAACGAGTTATGGCGGGCGGGTCCGGGGTGAAAGCGGGTGCCCTCGGGCTCACCCGCGAGCGCCGCCTCCAGCGCCCCCGCGCGCACGCCGTTGCAGATAACGGCGGGGATCCCGGCGGCCCCGGCGATCTCGGCGGCGAGCACCTTCGAGCGCATCCCACCCGAGCCCAGCGGCGAGGTGGAGTCGCCGATCTGAAGGCCCTCCAGCTCGCGCAGGTCGCGAACCTCGCCGACCAGCCGTGCGCCGGGCTCTCGGCGCGGGTCGGCGCTGTACAGACCATCGATGTCGGTGAGCAGAATCAGCTCGTCGGCGGCGACCAGCACGGCCACCTGCGCGGCGAGGAAGTCGTTGTCGCCGAAGGAGATCTCGTCCGTCGCGGTCGTGTCGTTCTCGTTGATAACCGGCACCACCCGCCAGTCCAGCAGCGTGCGCAGCGTGCGGCGCGCGTTGAGGTACTGCGCGCGCCCACCGAGGTCCTCGGCGGTCAGCAGCACCTGCCCCGAAGTCAGCCCGCGCGCGCGCAGCAGCTCGTCGTAGGAGCGGTACAGCTTGCCCTGCCCCACGGCCGACGCGGCCTGCAGCTCGGGGATCAACGTCGGGCGGGCGGGCAGCCCCATCACGCGCACGCCGCGCGCGATCGCCCCGGAGGAGACCACCACGCACCGCTCCCCGGCGCCATGCAGCGCGGCGACGGCATCGCAGATCCGCCCCAGCACCTCCTCGCGCAGCTCGCCGTCCTCGCGCGCGACGATCGAGGAGCCCAGCTTGATTACGGTGGTGCGCATGAGTGCTACACCCGCACGACCTTCAGCCCGCCGACTCCCTCGACCGGACCGAAGTCCCCATCCTGGGACACCACGGGTATCCCGTGCGCGAGCGCAGTGGCGGCGATCCATAAATCGTTGACGTTCAGGCGCCGTTCAGCCGTGGCGAGGTGTACGCGCAGCAGCGCCCACGACGCAGCGACGGCCTCGTCGACCACGAGCACTTCAATGTCGGCGAGCGACTCCAGCGTCGCCAGCCGACGGGCGCGGATATCGAGATCCGTCGCAGCCAGCACACCGACGTGCAACTCCGCGACCGTAACGGCCGAAACCGCGAGTTCCTCGGGCAGCAGCTCCTCGTCGAGCCGCCGCTCTACCTCCCTGGCGACGAAGACGCTCGTATCGAGCAGACCGCGAGTGGCCTGCTCGCTCACGCCAGCGGCCCGAGATCATCCGTCGTCTCCCCCGCGAGGCGTGCCAGATCCTCGCGCAGCCCGGGGTCGGCGCGCACGACGCCCAGACGCCTAGCGAGCTCCGCGCGCGGCAGCCACCGCCGACGCGCAGGTTCGAACGGGACCAGCGACGCGACCGGCTTCCCGCGGGCGGTCACCACCACCTGCTCACCCGCCCGCACCCGCCGCAGCAGGCCAGCCATGTTGTTGCGAAGTTCCCTGGATGCCACCTCGACCGCCATGCGACAAAGGTAGCACATTTGTAGCCATAGCCCAATTCGCCGACAGCAGGGTAGGGAAGTGGCGTAGCCCTACCCCGCGGCGTCAAGCTCCAGCACGACCCCCGCGATCCGCAGCTCGTCGCCCGGCTGGAAGCCCTCGTCCTGCAGGGCGCGCAGCACGCCGAGGCGGCGCAGGCGGCCCTCGACGTAGGCCATCGCGTCGTCGTTCTCGACGTCGAAGCGCTGTAGCAGGCGCTCGACCGAGGGGCCGCGCACCGCGAACGCACCCTCGCCGACGCGCTCCACCTTGAAGCCGGTGCGCTCAGCGGGGCGAAACACCATGTGCTCGGCGAGCTGCTCGGGCTCGGCAAGGGCGCCGGAGCCCGCCCTCTCCTCCACTGCCTGCCCCGCCGCGACCGGCTCGCCGACCGGCACCAGCCGCAGCAGTGTGGTGCCCAGCTCTGCGAGGCCCGCGCCCGTGGCAGCGGAGGTCGCGATCACTGGGACCTCGCCGCCGAGGCGCCCAGCGTGCTCCCCGAGGTCCACCGAGCACTCAGCGAAGCGCTCTGACCACTGCGCAACCGCCGCGCGTGCACGCTCCGGCGGGACGAGGTCGGCCTTGGAGAGCGCCAGCACCCGCGGGAGGGCCGCCAGCCGCGGGTCGTGCGCGGCCAGCTCCTGCTCGATCGTCGTGTAGTTGACCAGGGCATCCGCGTCGTGCTCGCCGGAGAGCTCGGGGGCGATGTCGAGCACGTGCACCAACAGGCGGGTGCGCTCCACGTGCGCGAGGAACTCATGGCCGAGCCCCGCGCCAACGCTCGCGCCCTCGATCAAACCCGGGATGTCGGCCACCACCAGTTGGCGCTCGTCTGATTCGAGCACCCCCAGCACCGGCTCGAGCGTCGTGAACGGATAGGAGGCAACCTTCGGCGCCGCGCGCGTGAGGCGCGCCAACAGCGAGGACTTGCCAGCGTTCGGCAGGCCCACGAGGCCGACGTCGGCGAGCAACCGCAGCCGCAGCGCCAGCCACCCTTCCTCCCCCGGCAGGCCGCGCTCGGCGAAGCGCGGCGCCTGGCGGGTGGGGGTGGCGAAGCGCTTGTTGCCCTTGCCCCCCGTGCCTCCGCGCGCGAGCGGCGCGCGCTGTCCGTGGTGCAGCAGCTCCCAGCGACGGCCCTCAAGCGCGCCCTCCTCGCCGATCGCCTCAGTGCCCGGCGGCACGCGCACCACCAGCGCCTCGCCGTCGGCTCCGTGGCGCAGCGAGCCTTCGCCGCGCCCTCCCCGCACGGCACGGTGGTGGGCACGACGCGTGAAGCTCTGCAGGTCGCGCAGCGAGTCGTCGCACAGCAGCACCACGTCGCCCCCGCGACCGCCGTCGCCGCCGTCGGGGCCGCCGCGCGGCACGTGTGCTTCGCGGCGGAAGCTCGCACAGCCGTCCCCCCCCGCGCCCGCTTGGACGTGGATGCGCGCGCGGTCGTGAAGCATCACCGCATCCTGACAGGCGCACGGCGCGATCCCTCGTTGTGAGGGCTCAGCGCACCGCCTCGCGACAAGCGCAGCTACGCCTCGTCAGCTACGACGTTCACCACGCGGCCGCGGCGTCCGGCGGTGAACTGCACGGTGCCAGCTGAGCGCGCGTACAGCGTGTCGTCCTTGCCGATCCCGACGCCCTCACCGGGCTTGAAGCGGGTGCCGCGCTGGCGCACGATGATCTCCCCGCCGGTGACCGCCTGCCCGGCGAAGGTCTTCACGCCGAGCCGTTTGGCGTTGGAGTCGCGGCCGTTGCGGCTTGAGCCGAGGCCCTTCTTATGCGCCATTCTCGCTCGCCTCCTTCGAAGTCTCCACCGGCTCGGACGCCGGGGCAGCGGCAGCGGCAGCGGCCGGTTTGGCGGGTTTGCGCGCGGCCGCTTTCCCACCGCCCATCGCGATCTCCGTTATCTCGATACGCGTCAGCTCCTGACGGTGGCCGGTGCGCCGTTTGTAACCGCGCTTGGGCTTGAACTTGACGACGCGCAGCTTCTCGCCGCGCTCGTGGGCGAGCACCTTGGCGGTGACCTTCACCTGCTCGAGGCCCTTGCTGTCGAAGACGGCCTCCTCGGAGCGGTACATCAGCGGCTGCAGCGCCACGCTCGCGCCCACCTCGTTGGGTAGGCGCTCGACCAGCAGATACTGACCGCGCTCCACGCGGTACTGCTTGCCGCCTGTCTTCACGATTGCGTACATGTTCTCGCCTTGGTCTCGTTCTCGGCGCAAGCGCCGCTACTCGGTGCTCGCCTCTGCCTTGGCAGCCGAACGGCGCCGTCCGCCCCTGCGGCCGCGGCGCCGAGGTTTGGATTGTACGGCATCCTCCTCTGCGACCTCGCCCGGCGACTCTGAGGGCTCGGCCGGCGACCCCGAGGGCTCGGCCTGCCTCTCGGAGCGATCGGCCGATGGCCCGGCGTCGTGGGCCGTCGACTCCGAATGCTCGGAGGTCCCGTTGACCGACGGCTCCTCCACGACCAGCTCGACTGGCACCGGCTCCGGCTTTGGTTTGGCCGCGGCGCGCGGTTTGCGGGGGGCACGGCGCCGGGGGGGCGCAGCCGGTCGGGGGACCGGGTGCACCACCTCGCCGTTCTCGTCAAGCAGCAACGCGCTCGCGGCGGTGCGGCCGACCTGCTCGATGCGCACCATCCGCTTCTCTCCCACGTGCGGGGAGGCTCCGGAGATCGAGATTATGTAGCCGTCGATCTTCGCCACCGCGTCATCGACGTCGTACATGTGCGGCTCGACGATCTCCACCAGCACCTCGTCGCCGGCGTGGAACGGTAGTGCGCGCTCCTCGACCTCCTCGCGGCTGCCCTGGAAGGTGATCGCGAAGTGGTCGAGCGCCAGCCCTTCAGAGCCCTCGAAGTGGAAGGAGCGGCCGGTCTGCTGCTCAAGCGCATGCAACACGCGCGAGTGCTGGCCGGTGAACTGCGCGGTCACGCGCGGGTTGATTTGCACCAGGAACGCCTCCGCCTCCGGGCTTTCGGCGGCGATGTCGCGCAGGCGGCGCTCAAACTCGATCGCGATCGTCTCCTCCGAGCGGATCACTCCGTCGCCGTCGCAGGCCGGGCAGGGGCGGCTGATGATCTCGCGCACCCCCTCGGTGACGTTCTGGCGGGTCATCTCCACCAGGCCAAGCTTCGATATCTCCGCGGTGAACGTCTTCGTGCGATCCTCGTCGAGAGACTTGCGCAGCGTCTTCATCACCGCGTCGCGGTTGCGCGCGCGAGCCATGTCGATGAAGTCGATCACGATGATCCCTCCGATGTCGCGCAGCCGCAGCTGATCGACGACCGCCTCCGCGGCCTCGAGGTTGGTGCGCGTGATCGTCTCCTCCAGGCCAGCGCTGCGACCACGGCCGGTGAAGCTGCCGGAGTTGACGTCGATCACGGTGAGCGCCTCGGCGTAGTCGATCATCAGATAGCCGCCGCTGGGCAGGTCGACGCGACGTGAGAGCACGCCCTCGATCGCCTGCTCGACCCCATATGCCTCAAACAGCGGCCGATCCTCCTGCCACAACTCCACGCGCTGCACAAGCTCGGGGGCGGTGCGGGTGAAGAACGACACCAGCCGGTGGTATTGCTGCTCGTCGTCGACGATCGCACGCTCGAAGTGTTCGGAGAAGATGTCGCGCACCACCCGCACGGAGAGATCGGCCTCCTGAAAGACCATCTCCGGGGCAGTGGTGTCCTCGACGCGCTTGACCAGCACCTCGTGCAGCTTGTGCAGGTAGAGCAACTCCCGCTCGAAGTCCTCGCGCTTGGCGCCGTGTGCGGCAGTGCGAACGATCGCACCGCCGCCGCCTAGGTCGAGCTTGGCGGTCTGCTTGCGCAGGCGTTCGCGCTCCTTGTCCTCCAGGCGCCGCGAGACGCCCACGCCCTCGCCCGTCGGTTGGTAGACCATGTAGCGCCCGGCGATCGCCAGCTCCATCGAGAGGCGCGCCCCCTTCGTCTTCAGGGGATCCTTGATCACCTGTACCACGACCTCCTGGCCGGGTTTCAAGAGCTCCGTGATCTTGCGTCCGCCGCCGCGCCCGCGCCGCGGCGCCTCGACGCCGGGGAGCACGATCTCATCGACGTGCAGGAAGCCGTTCTTCTCCAGGCCGATGTCGACGAACGCCGCCTCCAGGCCCGGCAGCACGTTGTCGACCTTGCCCTTGTAGATGTTGCCGACGATCGACCGCGCCCCGCGGCGCTCGATGTAGAGCTCAGCGATCCGGTAGTTGGCTCCAGGGGGGGCGCTCCCGCGTTTGCGACGTCGCCCGGAGGATGTCTCTGCGGCGGCCGGCGCACCGGTCGCCTCCATGAGCGCCACGCGCGTCTCCGCGCGGTCGACGCTGACAAGCACTTGCTTTTTCAATGTAGATCGGTCTTTCGGTATCGATTGTGGCCGAGCCCCCGGTGACCCGCTGCCCAACCAGCCGGTTGGGTTCAATGCACGGTGTGGCGCACGGTGGAGCGTCCCCGGCGCGGCGGACGGAAGCCCGCGCGGGTGCATCTGCAGGGACGCCACGCGGCACGGAGATCGTGCGGGCGGGCGATACGGGGTTCTCGGTGAGCATGTTCGTTCAGTCTCAAGCTAGGGCCGCAACACGCGGCCCTTCAAAGCCTCGGTGGCGCGCGCCTGAACGTAGATCGACTGCAGCAGGCCGATGGCCAGCAGCGTCGCGATCACCGACGATCCGCCATAGCTCATGAGCGGCAGCGTCACGCCGGTGACGGGCATGATGTCTACAGCCACGCCCACGTTGACGAACACCTGAAACATAAGCATAGCCACCACGCCCCCGGCAACCAGCGCACCGAACAGATCCTTCGCCAGCGTGAGGATGCGCAGCGTGCGCCAGATCAGCAGCGCATACAGCGAGAGCACGAGCGCCGCGCCAACGAAGCCGTAGCGCTCGCCGACCGCCGCAAAGACGAAGTCGGTGCTGTCCTCCGGCACGAATTCGCCCTGGATCTGGGTGCTGTTGGCGCCGCTGCCGGTGCGCTGCCCCGCGCCGATCGCGATCTTCGACTCGAGCTGCTGGTAGCCTTCTTTCTGCGGATTACTGGACGGATTCAAAAAGCTCGTAAGGCGTTCCACCTCGTAGGGCTTCAACACCTGCACCCCGGCCGCCGGTGCGACGACCAGCACGAGCGCGACCGCGGCCGCACCCAGCGCCAGCAGACCCGCCAGGTGGCGCCAGGGGACTCCGGCGACGAACAGCAGCGTCACCGCGATCGAGAGGTACACCAGGCCCGAGCCGAGGTCTGGCTGGGCGATCACGAGCATCGCCGGCAGCAGCGCGGCAAGCATCACCCGCGCGGTCGTCTCGCGTTCCTGCAGCTGGCGCGAGCGATCGACCACAAGGGCAGAGAGCGAGAGGATCAGCAGCACCTTGCCGAGCTCCGAGCCCTGGAAAGAGAACAACGGGAAGCTGATCCCCCGCACCGAGCCGTTGGCGGAGTGCCCGGCGCCCAGCACCGCCAGGATGCTCAACACCAGCGCCGCGTAGATCGCGACTTTGTGGTGGCGCAGGCGCGCATAGTCGATCCGCGCCAGCCCCACCATCGCCGCCAGGCCGATGAGCAGATAGATGATCTGACGCTCGGAGTAGTAGCGCGGCTGGCCGGGCACCGCCTTGGCGGTGACCCACCCCAGCACGACGACCGAGCAGATCCCCAGGCCGAGCACAGTCAGCGTCAGCACCGGGTCGAGCATCAGGCGCGGACCCCGGCGGGGCTCCTGGGAGGCCCCCTGCGCGCGGCGCTCGGCTTCGGGGGCGGTGATCGGGCTCAGCGGCGGGTTCATGGGACTATTTGTCAGCGCTCGTGCCTTTGACGAGCTGCAGCGGCTGGTTGAACCACTTCGAGGCGATCAGCCGC
>JBEKYV010000103.1:0-9571 GCA_049510515.1 Solirubrobacteraceae bacterium
ATGCTGTTCCCTTCTCGGGTTGGGCTCACCGGGTGCGGGCCGTTGCCCGTCCCGCGCACGCGCAGCGTGCGAAAATCGGGAGGGCGAGGCCCGCGCGCCGGCGACACGCGACTCGCTCCTGTCGTCGGGTGCTGCCAGTACCCGTAGACGCAGCGCGTTCCTTGGCGGCTGGGGTCGTGGGTGTCGTGGATCACGCCGTCGATCACGGCGCACATGTGGCGTGAGAGGCGCACGATCAGCCGGCCGCTGGGCAGCTCCTCGGCGTGTAGGTGGACGGTGCAGCCGTGGCCGATCTTCATGGTCGGTGTCCAGACCCAGCCGCGTCAGCGAGGTAGCAGTCATAGACGCGGCGGTGTACGCCAGTGCGTGGGCTGGCGTGAGCGTGGGCGCGAGCGCCGTAGCGGCGTTGCAGGCGGCGGAGCAGCACGGTGTCGGCGAGCGTCGCCTTGTGGAGCGCTTAGTAGACCTCGGCGTATGGCAACTCGCAGGCGATGGCGATGGCGCGCACCACGCAGTCGCCCGTCTTGCCGGAGAAGCCTGTGGCGGCTCGCCCGCCGTCGTCGGCAACCCACATCATGCGGCGCTCCGCTCGGGCTCGCTGAGGACGAGCTGCCCGCGAGAGGACGCGTGAACGCTGTCGGCCGGCGTGCGCTGGTCGCTGAGCGCCGGCTCGCCTGTGGCATCTCGGTCGAAGCCGGGGAGCGCTTGCTGCGGGGGTGCGCTGACGGCCGTTAGTCCTTCGGGGAGGCGGATGTTGCGCCAGCGCATCCAGCCGGTCCCGTCGATGCTGTCGCAGCCGATCTCGGCGGCGTAGGCGATCCGCTTGAGGCTGTTGACGCGCCCCATGTGAACCCACAGGCCGCGGCGCTTGGCGTCGCGGACGAGAGCGCGCGCGGCCGGTCCGAGCTTCCAGCCGGTCGAGCCGCCGATGAACAGCGCGTCGATGCGCGGACAGGCGGTGCTCAACCATCGGCCCATGCGCTCAAGGCCGTCCTGCGCCACCAGGGCGACCGGCAGGCCGCGGCGCGCGGGGCCGGTCCACCAGCGCTCGAACTGGCGCGCGGTTTGATAGGCGTCGGCTACCACGTCGGGCACGGCGACGAACAGGCATCGGCCGCCGACGTGGTGCAGACGGTCGAGCATCGCGTAGTAGGCGCGGGGGTCAAGAACTGGCGGAAGGGATCTATTCGAGGTGGTACGAATGCTCCTGTGCATGAGGGCTTGAGGCGGCTGGTGTTGGCGGTTTGGAATCGACGTGAAGCCGTAGGCGAGCGGCGATTCCAAACCGTTGCGCGCCCGGTGGCCTACCGCTCCGTTGCGGGCCGGCGTGCAGCAATTGCCCTCGCCGGGCAGCGATCGGGGTGGTGCAGCACGACTCTTCACGTCAAGCGTTCCGGCCCTGTTGAACGCGGCGGTCGCGACCTCGAGTGCCGTTGTCGGGTCGGCCGACCGCTATCCCATCAGCGCGTATCTATGTGTGGGTGTGGTGGCTGCGCACCGTTCCCCAGGATTGCCAGGTGATCCGCAGGATGACGAGCGTGATCGCGAGGCCGATGATGGGGTCGGCGATCGGTGCTCCGAGCGCCACGACGATCGCGGAGGCGATCACGGTGAGGCTGACGTAGGGCGTCGGTGCGGGCGTGGTGCCCGTCGGCGATCAGCGCGGCGCTGTCCAGCTTGCGTCCGGCGGCGAGGTGGATGCGAGCCGCGATGAAGTTGCCCGTGTATCCGATCGCGCCGGCGAGCGGGAGCGCTGCTAGTGCAGCGTTCCCGAAGTGGCTTGACGATCTGTCGCCTTGCAGACGGATGCGCTCGGACGTCTGCTTTTCGTCCGTTGCGCACTCTGCGGAGGATTGATCGAGACGCCTGCTCTCGGAGGAAGCGGGAGAGACGGGGGTCCCGCCCGGACTTTGCGCCTGCATCTGTTTCGGTCGATGGTCGTGGTCCCATCCCGCTTGATGCGGGACGGCGCTTCGTCATGGACAATACGCGCCGACCGCTGCGCGAGAATCCATAAAACTATGTGGATGAACAAGAAGCAACGCCGGCAAGTCGAGTTCCTTGCCGAGGAGACCTCGGCCAGATCGTCCAGCGCGGCCATCGCTGGCGCAAACGTCAGTCTCGCCATCGGCGTTTTGCGCTTCGATCCCCGAAGGGCAGCGGGACCTACGGTGTCGTGATGTCGGTCACCGCGAGCATGCAGGAGCTAATGGTTGTCCGTAGGCCCTGCGCGTGCACATCATGAAAGGGCGGTTCGGGTCACGGATGAGCCGGGCTGGTGCCTTGGTGATTGCCCTCGTCTTGGCGCTCGTGCTCATCTACGCGGTCGAGGCCATTAGGGAATATCGGCCTCGGCCCGTCATCATCACTATCAGGTGCCCTCAAGGTGCGAGATCACTGAAACCGCTGAGGTGCTTGAACGGGCATAACCCGATCGGGGCGTCGCGCCGTAGTCGTCGTCACCCACCGAACGTGCCGCTGTCCCGGCACCACTGATGAACGGATCACCTGCCATCATGGAGGCATGGCGTCAGAGCGAGCCCCGCAGGCCGTGACCGGCCTGGGCAAAGCAACTAATTGTTGCCAACTGGTTCCGTCGTTCTAGGATTGTTCTCCTGCTCATCAGTAGGTGATTTCCACCTGACGGCCTCGTTGGCGGCTTCGATGAAGCGCGAGTGATCGTGGCCGAACTTGGCGATCAGAGCTTGAAGCTGATTCTCGAACTCAGGGTGCAGCCAGCCGGTTTCGACCCATGTCCATGCGAGCCGCACGAGCGCGTCTCCGTCGTTCGCGACCTCCTTGAGGCGTAGGGCCACCTCGGCTTCGGGTCCGGCAAGGACGACGAGCGTGCGCGAGCCGCGCCGTAGCTGCTCACTCCCGTCGCCGACCTCCTTCACCAAGTCTTCGATGACCTGCCGCGCCTGCTCGGTCGCCTCCTCGGCCGTCGAGAGCGCCTTATGCAGGGAGATGAAGGCGCCCCAATCGAGCGCCCGGGCGATGACTGGCGCGAGCGTTTCGCGCATGTGCTGGAGGTCGCGCATACCACGGTCGTGGGCAAGCTGCCGATCGAGTCGCTCCGACCCGGCGTCATTCTGCCGCTGGCGCAACTCGCGGTCGTGAGCCAGTTGCTGCTCGAATCTCGCCGCGTCGATCTTCTGCTGCTTTTCACGCATCTTTCGGTCGTGCTCAAGCTGTTCGTCCAGCCGTTTGGAGTCGGCGCCACGCTGTTTTCGAGCTACCCAGACGGTGATCAGCCCGACGATCAGGGCTGAGCTGAGGCCGGCCGCAACAACAGGCCACGCTTCGGAGGCTTCCACGATGACGGTGGTCACGAGCCGATCATTCCGCCCGGCTCAAACTTTCTCCTGGGTGTTCACGGTCACGTCCTCGTAGCGGTTGCCGTTTGCGATGTAGCGTGCCTTCGTGATCCAGCCCTTGCCCGACACGTCCTCGTAGGTCAGTGTCAGCCAGAAACCGGGCACCTCAGCGAGCCCGCGAATCTTGATGATCGGCGCGACGCTGCCCGACGCCTTGATGCCCGCAAGCACGGCCGGTTCCATGCCGCCCGTTCCGACGCCCGTTGGGCCGCCATCGGGGTTGAGCATCTGCACGCTTGCCTCGACGTGGAGGGCTGGCCCGGTGCCGATGTTTTCGACCGGCACCCTGAGCTCGTCTGACGCGATCACGTCCGGGCGAGCCGCCTGTGGCCCCATCCCCGCATCGACAATCACGTCCATACGCCGCGAGTCCGCCAGCGGCACCAGCACCGGCCGGTGCGCTTCTTCGACCTCCTTCTGGCCTTGGCGCAGTGATTTCCAGCCGAACAGCAGCGACACGCCGGTCACGGCCGCGAGCGCCAGCGTGCCGACCGCTGTCCAGTCCCAGGTGCCATTGAATGACGCGAGCATCGGCCCCAGGCTAATCGCCCCCTCAGTCGGACTTCTCGGCTGCTGGGATAAGCCCTGCTCCTCCGCGCGAAAGCAGGCGTCTCGATCAACCGCTGCAGAGTGTCGCAATGGACGGAGGCTGTCGCATAAAGCCGGCTGCGAAAACGGGTGCGACGACTACGGAGATGCACCTCAGAGCTGCTGCGAGCCTCCAGGTCGATCTGCAAGATCAGGGGGCGATCAACGACTCTCGGCGTTCAGGAGCGGGGGCGCAGAATGGCTTCAGCGAGGCCGCCGGAGGTTTATGCGACAGCCTCGACGAAAAGCAGGCGTCAGAGCAGATCATCACCAACGCCACGGATCGACAAGCCACTTCGAGGCCGTAGAGCGCCTCATCCACCCCTCTACGCCAACACACCTAATAGCAGCATTCCCGAGACCGCTGGTCTTTGCTCGCCGCGCCCTCCAGCGGCAGCCGCAAGCGGCCACGACCGCTGGGCCCCGGGCGAGGCTATCTATGATGAGCGCCGTGCCGCCGGCTCGTCTCAGTGCCCACCCGGCTCCCAACCGCCGCCTGCCAGCCGCGCTCTTCACAGGGCGCCTCGCTGCCCGCACCGCACCGCGCGGCGCCCGCACGATCCACGATCAGCCGCGTACTGGCTCACCGCAGGAGATACCGCCGTCCAAGCGGACCCTGGTCGTCACCTACCGCCGCGACGGGCGCCCCGTCGCGACGCCGGTGTGGGCAGCAGAGGACGACGGCCGCTTCTACGTGCGCTCCGAGCGTGCCGCTGGCAAGGTCAAGCGTCTACGCCGCGACAGCCGCGTGCTGCTCGCGCCCTGCACCGTGCGCGGGCGGCCACTCGGCGCGCCGTTCGAGGGTCACGCCCGCGTACTCGCCGCGGATGAGGAGACCCGTGGCGAGCGCGCGCTGGCACGACGCTACGGGCTCGGCCGCGAGCTGTTCGAGCGCAGCATGGACATCATGCGCGTCGATATGTGCTACCTGGAGATCGTGCCCGGCGCGTGGGAGTGAGGCGCGCTACCACCAGACGAGCCGTTGGGCGGTTCTTACGCAGCGAGCCCGAGGTCGAGTTCGAGCCAGTCCTCACGGGCGAGGAGTTCGCTGCGCCACCTGAGCGCATAGCGCAAGCAGTTGGAGCAGCGTTTGTGGGTGCATCCGGGCAGCGGTGGGGTGTACCGCGCGTTGTAGCTCCAGGCCATCGAGTCGGCTGATGTGAGCAGCCTGCCGTAGCGCGCGACGCCGGCCTTCTTGACTCCGAAGCCGTGGGTGCGGATTCCCGCTTGCTGGAGCATCAGCATGATCTGCCCGATCTCGGCGGTGCTTTGCCGGCGGCAGATTGAGCCGACGCCGACTATGGGAGTCTCGGTCAGGTTCACCCCGGCGGCCTGGTAGAGCTCGATGCAGCGCAGGTAGTCCTGCAGTGTCCAACCTTGAAGGACGGGAATATAGGGGAGCTCGGGGGCGCGGTTGCGTAGCTCAAGGTAGTTGGTGACAGTGCGCTGCTGGTGCTCGCGGACGCTCAGCCCGGTCTTGGCGAGCATGAACGGCTCGCACATCCAGTCCATCGGCGCGGCCCATAGCAGTCGCCCGATTTCCTCGCTGTAACGGTGAACCGCCTCGACGTACTCGCTGACGCCGGTGCGCCAGCCACCGTAGAGGTTGAGCTCGGTAAAGCCACCAGAGTCAAGCGCCCAGTCACAGTTCGCGACGGGCAGGCGCGCGCGTTTGCTGAGCCGCCGATGGGAAACGAACAACGGCACCTCGACCTTCGCGAGCCACGAAGTCTCGTGCGTGCCGAGCAGGAACTTCACCGCCGCGGCCGCGCGCCGCGCGCGACCGAGGACGGGTGCTGCTTCCGCGCAGGGAGAATCGTGGCCATTGGGAGCGGCCCTCCTTTCCTAACGTTGGGTGTTCGGGACAGCCGGCGGGACGCCGGCTGTGGCTATGAGGCGCTTCGCCGCGCGCCGCGGCGCGGGTCGGCTAGACGCACGTCTGGACGCCACGTCCCCGCTGCGTGATGAATCCCGGTGTCAAGACCGGTCGAGAAATTGACCGGGCCGCCGGGGAGCGTGGCATCCGCTCCTCGTGGAGCCGGCGCCGGCTCAGGGGGAACGAGGACTCCTCGCGGCTGCCGAGGGTGCCGTTCGTGGCGTGTGACGGCGGTCAGGCGCGGGAGGCGGCGTAGCGGGCGTAGTCTGATCCCGCTGCTTTGGCCCAGCCTGCCGCGTTTTCGTCGCTGAGGCCGAGCATTTCGGCGAGGACTGGCGCCGGGACTTCTTGTGCCAGTGACAGCAAGGCGCTCGCTCTCGATTCCATGCTCGGAATGCCGAGCTTCTTGAGACGGCGTCGTAGGCGCTCGCTGTTGAGGTGCTGCCCGACGACCTTGCCGGGGAACAGCCAAGGCGTTCTTGCTGCGGCTGTGACAGCTCCCCCGTGGGGTTCTCTGACGAGCGCGCAGAGCAGGTGGGCGACTGGCTGCACCATCGCGATCGGCTCCTTGCCGAGACGCAGCAGCACTCCCCGCTCGGCAGTTTGGACATCGTCGAGTCGCAGCCGCGCGATGCGCGTGATTGGCTGGCCGTAGATCATCACGAGCAGCCCGGCGACACGATCGCGAGAGTCCAGCGAGTCCTCCCGGATGAGTCGATCGATCACGGCTCGGCGATGAGTTTCCTCAAGATGTTGACGAGCGGGTGCCGGGTCGGCTCGCGGGATGGTGACCTTGGCGATCACCTTGTTCTTGACTGACCATCTCAGGAAGCTCGTCACCCGGACCCGCGTCTTGTTAGTTGCGAACCAGTCCTCGACGTGGCTTTGTTCGCAGTCGGCGAGCTGGAGATCCTGGCCGCGCAGCCATTCGACGAACGCGATCGACTGGCTGACCTGTGATCGCGAGTAGTAGATCGATCGGCTCGTAAGCTTTCCGCTTCGGCGTCGGTAGTTCAGGTCGTTCACGAGGTGCCAGTGAGCCCACGCCTTCAGGTGCCGGCGATCCTCGCTGCGTGACACTGTCGCGGTCTGCTTCTCAAGCCAGCATCCGAAGCGAAACAGCGGGGCGTCTCGTGGCGGTAGCGCACCGTGGACGACCAGCGCTGAGCGTAGGTGCTCGATCGCCTGGCTCTCCCCGAGCGCGTCGAGGGCCTCGTGTTCAAGCGGACAGCGGCCGGCGAGGATCTCGATCAGCACCCCGTAAGCGCCGCGGCGGCTCATCCAGCGCAGCGTCGAGCGTGGCTGGCGCGTCGCGATGAGCGCGGCGAGGTAGGCATCCAGCTTCACCGCCACGTCGGGGGCGGCGTTTTTGATGTGCGGTCCTAGCGCGCGTCGCACGTTGCACCTAGCGCAGAGGTGATCCTTGTAGAGGCGGTCTTCCACGCCACAGTCACGGCAGATATGCTCGCTTTTGATCCCCGCGCAGATCTCACATACGCCAACGAAGCCCGCCAGGCGAGTCAGGCGCCGTGACTGCCCGCAACGTGAACAGACGCCCTTGCTTTCCAAGTCCTTGTGCCGGCAGAGCACGCATTGCGGCTGCCCGTTGACATAGTTGTTGATCGTCTTCACTCGCCCACAATCAAGGCAGCGTCCCTTGAGGCGGGTACGCAGGCAGCTTCGACAGATCGCCCGTGCTGTGCCCGCTCTCAAACACGGCCTAGATCGTTCACACACTCGACAGATATCGACCGGCTCGACATAGCAACGCTCGCAAATCTTGCGATCACTACGGCGACCATGCACCAGCAGACCATCCTTGCCGCACACGTCGCAGCGCTTGAGCCTGCCCGGTATCTCGCCACGACGCGAGACGACGTGGTAACAGAGCCCGCAGATATCCGGTAGACCATCAGCAGCGCGTCGAGCGATCGGCCTGACGTGGCCACAGCGACCGCACTCGCGCGGCACACGCTTACCCACGGGCGCGGTCGTGCGGGCCGAGGCGAATGCGAGCAGGCTTTGGGACGAGATCGACATCCACACCCGCCGCCGCGGCAGCTCGACGCTCAGCCAATGTCGGAGCGCTGCGCTCGACCGGCCTGATCAACTCGGTCGGGGTGCAGTCCAGCAGCTCGCAGAGTGCCATCAGCACCCGCAGGTTCAGACGCTCAGGCTTTCCCGTCAAGAGCCGGTAGACCTGGCTATCGGATAGCCGGATACCGTAGCTCTCCAAATGGGGGCTGAGCTGCGCGGCGGTGTAGATGCCACGGTCGGCGAGCAACGCTCGCAGACGCCACTCATAGTCAAGCTTTGGCGCCACTGGATGCCTCCTCCATCTGGCGCTTCAGAGCGCGTTGCATCGCGTCATGCTTGAAATCCGAGCTGACACCGGTATAGATCGCGGTCGTTGACGCATAACGATGACCAACCTGATGCTGAACGAACAGGTCATCCCAACCGTCCTCGATCAGATGCGTGACGTAGCTGTGGCGCAAACAGTGAGTGCTCAGCTGTGTCGGCAGCCCGAGTTCGTCGCGCAAACAAGCAAACCGCGAATTGATGTACTTCGTCGAAACGCGACCACCGCGCTCCGTGAGAAACAACGCGGATGACTCGAAGCTGTAAGCCGGGCGAACGTCGCTGACGAACTGCTCAAGGACCTCCGCGGCCCAGTCGAAGACAGTCAGGACCTCTCGCCGTCGTGGTCCGCTGCCATTCGCGCCCTTGCCATAACGCACCGTCAGCGCACCGAACCGCCCAAAAGACGGCCCGTTGGGGTTCGGTCCGAAATCGGCGACATCGACCATCGTTACCTCCGTGCGCCGAAGCCCGTAGGCATACATGGTCTTGAAGATCGTCGCATCACGAAACGCGGCAAGCGAACCCTTGCGACGCAACGCGCGCCGGCCGCTCACACGCCCGTCGCAGAACTCAAAAAACGCAGCCAGCTCCCCGCGAGTAAACGGACGATTGCCTTCGGGATCACCCTCGTAGTCATAAAGATGGCGAACGAGATTCAGGTCATCGAAGACCTGCTGAGGCGCCCGGCCGAACTCCTGCACGCAAACAGCAGCCCACGGATACCGAGCGTCAAGCAGGAAGTCGAGAAAACCACGAAGGCTGCCCTGGTAGCTGCGGACCGTCGACCGTGCCAGGCCAGTGACGAACCTGTCCTCAAACCATTCATCCATCGCCTCCGCGGTCCACTCCCACGGCCACAAACCAAGCTGCTTCTGGACTCGCCGCACGGTCCACTCGCGGCCTTTCGACGTGCGATGATCCAAACCCCGGGCCTTCTGCTGGTTATGCCAGCCCCGCAGCACAGAATCGAAGACCGCCTCCTCCAAGCGCAACGGCCGGACCCCGTCAAACAGCCGGTCAAGCGCACGCGGTCCGCCACCGACCGCCGAATCAACGCCCGCTCGCCCGAGGTCTGGATAGGTCGTCATCTGATGCCAGTATTCAGCATCAGATGACGAAGGACGGGTCTGGGCTCAGCACTTCCCGCTCTTTCCGAGGTTTTCCGCCCCACCCACACGCCCCGACGCCACCCCCGTGACCGACAGGAACCCGCAGCCACCGACAAAGAGCACACTCATCAGAAGGAATAAATCGCGCTTGCCCTGGTAGCAGTCGTTGTCGGCTGCCCACGGCACGCCGCGCGCGATCGTTGCCGGCAGCGCGTTGTAGTGCCGCGGCTGGACCAGGCGCCCGAGGTTCGGGTTCG
>JBEKYV010000104.1:0-9463 GCA_049510515.1 Solirubrobacteraceae bacterium
ATGGACGGCTCGCTGTGGCGCCACGTGGTGGCAGACCTGCGCCGCGACCACCGCTGCATCCTGCCCACGCTGCCGTTCGGCGCCCACCGCCGGCCGATGCACGCCGACGCCGACCTCTCGATGCGCGGGATGGCGGAGATCCTCGGCGAGTTCATCGAAGCGCTCGACCTGCGCGAGCTGACGTTAGCGATCAGCGACTGGGGCGGGCCGCTGCTGCTCCTCGGCGACAGCCGCGACGAGCGCATCGCACGGCTAGTCGTGTGCTCCTGTGAGGCGTTCGACAACGTGCCCCCCAAAGGCTCCGCGCGGCTGCTGCCTTATCTCGCGCGTATCCCGGGCGGGCTCGACGCGGCGCTGCTCCCATTCCGCTTCGATCGGCTGCGCAGGCTGCCGATGACCTACGGCCCGCTCAGCAAGCGCCCGGTGCCGCGCGCGGTGATGGACCGCTGGTTTGGCCCGATCCGCTCACAGCGCGAGATCAGGCGCGACCTGCGCAAGTACGTGCGCAGCGCCCCCGCGGGCCGGCGCGAGCTGCTCGCCGCGATGGACGCGCTGGCGAGATTCGACCGACCCGCGCTGATCGCGTGGGCCGGCGAAGACCGGCTGATGCCCGCCGAACACGGCCGGCGCCTCGCCGAGCTGCTGCCCCAGAGCCGCCTCGTGGAGATCGCCGACTCCTACACGCTGATCCCCGAGGACCAGCCCGCCGTGCTCACCGCCCACATGCGCGAGCTGCTCACAGCTTCACAGCCCACGGCGTGACAGTCAGCGCGGATCGCCCGCAGCGAGGGCATTTGCCCTCCTGGTGCTGTTCCGGGCAGTGCATGCACTGCCCGGCCCACCGGCGCATGCGCCGGTGGGGCCAGCGCCGCATGCGGCGCTGGCTTCCAAGTGGTCAGCTCGCCGCTGCCGCGCGGTCAGTTGCGCCCGCCAAACAGCCGCAGGAAGAACAGGAAGATGTTGAGCACGTCGAGGAAGATCCCCGCCGCGAGGGGCACCGTTTCCTGCATGCCCGCGCGGCGCATGCGGTTGAAGTCGAGCACGGTGTAGCCGCCGAAGATCGCGAGCCCCGCCAGAGAGTAGATCACGTTGCCGCCGGGGATCGACACGAAGATCGTGATCAGTCCGAACACGATCAGCGCCAGCAGCAGGAAGAACAGCAGCCGATAGCCGCCGGAGAGGTCCTTGCGGATCGCGTAGCCGGTGCTGCCCAGCGCGCCGACGAACAGCCCGGTCGCCGCCGCCGCCTGCCACACCGCGTCGGGCTCCGCTTCGGCGTAGCGATTCAGCACGCCGCCCATCCCGAGGCCCAGCAACACGCCGGCGGCGAACAGCAGCGTGATCGCCAGGCCCTCCGAGCGGCGCGCGAAGTTCAGGCCGACAATGCAGATGAAGCCGCCGATGAAGCACACGATCGCCGCGCCCTCGGTGAATTCGCGCCCGAGGTAGGAGCCGAGCGCGAAGAAGCCCACCGTCACCGCAACGAGGCCCATCACCTGGCCGAACACGCCGGCCGAGCCGACGGTCTCGATCGACCCGAACATCCCTTCGTCTCTGTAACCGGTCGCCTGGGGCACTGTTGGACTCCTTGCTTGGTTGTGCTGGACTCTAATTGCTATCAAACCGTCATCGACTGAGGAGGAGAACGCCGCCGCCGCCGAGATCCAGCTGAGCGCGGAGGATCTCGCGCGAATCGACGCCGCCGCCCCGGTCGGCGCGACCGCCGGGGATCGCTACGCGGACATGTCGCCGATTGAGGGCTGAGGTTCGCGAGCCACCATACGCGATCACTGGCTGGGGTTCAATACGCAGCGGATCACGTCGGTGCGGGGGAAGCTTCAGTGGCGTTGGGATCTGGTCTCCGCGCCGGGCGCCCGTGCTCGCGGAAGCTCGCTCGTTGAGCCCTACTTCACGATCGTGAAGATCAGCGAGACCGGAGTCGAGCGCTGACCGGTGGAGTTGGTGGCGGTGATAGTGAGCTTGTACCGCCCGGGCTTCAGCTTGCTGGTGTGCGAGATCCGGCCCGCGAAGATCACGTTGTTCGTGCCACTGTGGCCGGTGAAGGAGAGCGTCCCCGCCGTAGCGGTGTCGCAGATCGCGCCCTTTACCTTTACGTTCTTGCGGGTCGTGGCGAGGCAGCTGTGAGTGCCCTGGGGTCCTCCCAGGAGCTGGGTGAAGCTGAAGCTCACGGTTGCCTGCTCGTCGAGCAAGAACGAGAGGGTCGTTCCAGTTGGCGTCTTCGCGCGGCTGACGCGGGCAAGCCGATTGCTCTCACGCCACCTCGCCGCGGACTGGCGTGCGTTCTGCACCGTGGGCGGTGACAGTGTTTGCTGTGGGGGCGCTGAAAGCAGCAGCGTTTCGTTTGGTTCGGGCGCCGGTTCGATCGTTTTGACGAGCGGGGGGAGCGCCGTGGTCGTGAACGTCACTTCGCTGCCGTACTGCTTGACCGAGCCGTACACCGCAACGAGTCGGTAGTGGTAGGTGGCGCCTGGCGACAGCCCGGCGACCGTCTGGCTCGCTTCTACGTCACCGTCTCCGGCACCCACACTTGTCTGAGCCGTGGTCGAGCCGTATCCAGGCGCGATGCCGTATTCGAAGTAGTAGGCCACTTCCGTGCTGTGGGGATTGACCGCACCGCCCAACGTGGCGCCCGTGGAGCCGACGTTCGCCGGCGCGTCGGTCTGCACCGACGGTTCGACGCCGGTCGAGAATGTCCGCTCGCCTCCGTAGATCGTTCCGTAGCTGTTCGTGGCGACTATGCGGAAGTGGTAGGTCGTGCCGGGGGCGAGGTCGTGGATGGTGGCACGTTCTTCTTCGTTGGTTTCGGCGGCGGCGTGTTCGGCGGTGCTTGACCCGTAGGCTTCAGTGGTGCCGTATTCGAAGTGGAAGGTGGTGGCAACGCCTTTCGGTTCGACGGTGCCGGCGAGGGTGGCTTCGGTGTAGCCGACCTGCTTGGCAGCCAGGGTTTCCACCTTGGGCTTGCCGCCGGTGGTCGAGAACTCGTTGTCCTTTCCGACGACGGTACCGCGACTGCTGGAGGCGACGATTCGGTAATGGTAAAGGGTGCCCGGTTCAAGGCCTTCCAGGGGTGCGCCCACCCTTTCGATCATCGTGCCCGACCCGGCGCTGGCTTCGGGGGTGCTCGACCCGTAAGCTTCGGTGGTTCCGTATTCGAAGTGATACATAGCTTCCACCCCGCCGGGTTGGACTTCGGCGCGGAGGTGGGCGCTGGTGGCCTCGATTAGGCTGACTTCTTCGCCGGCGACTTCGACGTAGTAGGGGATGACGAATTCGTGGTCGCCGCCGTAGGCGGTGCCGTTGCTCGTCTTGACCACCAATCGCCAGTGGTAGTGGGTGCTGTATTTCAACCCGGCGACGGTGGTATCGACTGGGACTTCGCCCCATCTCGCCGGCACGGCCACTTCGGCCGTCCTGTTACCGTAGACCTTGCTCGTCCCATATTCGAAGTAGTAGTGAGCTTCCAGACCAGCCGGATACAGGGCGGTTTCAAACGTCTCGGATTCGAGGCTCTGATTCGTCGAGCCGTACAGCGTCGTTTCACAACATATTCGTTCGGTGAACGGGCCGATCGGGACCGATCCCGGGTCGCTGTCTTCCACCTCGCAGGCGTTCTCGGAGTCGTCCCATAGGGCAGCCACCTGCGCACCGTCCGCCATTCGCTGCGGCCCAAGGTAGCTACAGATGTCGGCGATCTCGTTGTTGCCTTCGTCGGAGCGCCTCCAGCCTTCCTGAGTGGGGTCGGTGACGCTCTCGGCGTACTCGTGGGTCAGGGTCATCGAAGGGGGGCCGCATCCGAAACGTTCTTCGGTGTCCATGATGGCGGCGAGCGAGGCTTCGCTCCCGGACAGGCTGACGTGGTAGCCGCAGCCGTCCGGTTCCACTTCGGCGGTGCCCGGGGCGGGCATGACGGCGTAGGTGATGTTGGGCTCACGTTCCGGGCCGCCCGCTAGCCGCCTGACTTCGGTCACGGCGTTGACAAGCGCCGTTCGCCCGACCTTGCCGGCGATCGCCTGTTTGAGGTAATACTTTTCGACCACGGGCGAGTCGCTCAGCGGACCCGGGGATATGGGGCCGTCGATGCTGCTGTACTGGGTCAGGATCTTCTCGTAACCCGATCCCGGCAGGCCTTCTGCGGTGGCTTCGAGCTCGTGGCGCAGCGCGAGGGCGCCTTCCCATCCCTCCCCGAGGAAGACGAGCACGAGCCGGGGTTCGTTCTCGACCGGGCCGCCCTCGTACTTGAGCGAGCCGGCTGACAACCCGGTCGGGCTCGTCCTGGCGCCGACCGGGCTCGTCCCCGCGTCCGGCGCAGCCAGTTCACCACCCGCCGCCAGGCGGGGATTCTGCGGTTCGGCCGGATCGAAGTGCACCTTCTCGCCCTTCGCCCACGACGGCACCGGCACGCCGGGCGGCAGACCGTCGGTCGCCAACGCGACGGAGATCCTCTGCACGCCCAGCAGCGCGACGAGGGCCAGCAGTGCCACGAGTGCTGCCAGGCGAGCAGCATCGCGCAAGCCGACCCGACCGATGGCTCGCATCTCCTCAATGTGCCTGCGCAGCCTGAGCACCTGATCCCCCGTCTAGCTCCTGTCTATCGCCATGCTACCAGCGCACCCTGTCCCGACTCACAAGGGCTGTCATCCACTGTTAGGCCATGTCCGCCATACCGACGGCTTGCTGTCCTACCGCTTATGCCTAACGCTCTTGATCTGTCGGGCGAATCAGGATCTCGTTGACCGCGACGTGACGTGGGCGCGTCACCATGTAGACGATCGCATCGGAGATGTCGTGGGCCTGCATCGGTGACCCAAGCCCGGGACGGGAAGCCAGGGCTTCGAGGACCTCAGGCCGATTGTGTCCCACCAACTCCGTTCCCACGGCGCCCGGCTCGATCAGGCCGACGCGCACGTAGCGGCGCGTGATCTCCTGACGCAGCGACTCGCTGAACGCGCCCACACCGTGCTTGGTGAGGTTGTAGACGCCGGAGCCGTTGTTGATCTTGCGCCCCGCCACCGAGGAGACGTTGACCAGGTCCGCCACGTTGCGTGGCCCTCCCTCGGCGGCTTCGAGCAGGTGCGGCAGTGCGGCATGCGCGCAGTGCAGGAGCGCGCGAACGTTGATGTCGATCATCTGCTCCCACTCCTCCAGCGGCGCACCGACGATCGGCCCGAGCAGCATCATGCCGGCGTTGTTGACGAGCACGTCGATCCTCCCCGCCTTTGCGACCACCTCGCGCATCACACGCGGCGGCTCGGCCGTGTCGGTCAGGTCGGCGGCGATCGCAAGCGGCGTGGGCCCCACCGAGGCGATCCGCGCGGCGAGGCTCTCCAACCGCCCCGCGCGGCGAGCGACGAGAGCGACGGTCGCGCCCTGTTCGGCCAGCGCGAGCGCGGTCGCCTCACCGATGCCGCTGGAGGCACCCGTGACGACGGCGACGGTCGAGTCGAGCGCAAGCGAACCGGGCATCGCCGCTCAGTATCTCAACATCGCCGCTGGGCTGCTGAAGCTGGGCGTCAGCGTGACGCTGGGACGATCCGCAAGAGATGAGACTGAAGCGTCGAGTTTCGCTTACCGAGGTGGCTGTGCCGGCGAATCTTCCATCTCCCCCAACCAAAGGCCACTGCCGATGCGTGCGAGCTGATGCTTGGCGAGCTGGAAAGTTGGCATGGCTCTCTCGACCCGGATCCAAAACGCCGGTGTGTGGTTCGGCTCAAGGATGTGGGCAAGCTCATGGATGATCACGTAATCAACAAGGGTTGGCGGGAGCTGGATCGTGGCCCAATGGAAGTTCATGCGGCTCTCCCTCCCGAGTGAGCCCCATCGGTATCCCAGATCTGAGACATCGATCGCTCCTGGTCTCACTCCCATTCGCCGAGCCCAGGGCTCCATGCGTCGCGGGAGCCAGCGCAGCGCTCGATCGCGGTACCAGTCGATGATTGCCCGTACTCCGCATTCCCCGAAGGCAACGTCGCGCCGTATGACCAGCCGGCCGCGTTCCAGCTTGACCGCCGCCCCGCTCCGGTCGGCGAGGAGAAGACGGTGAGATCACCCAAGATAGACAAAGCCCTCGCCACTCACTAGCTCCTTGGTGGGACGGTGTGAGAGCAGCAGATCCTTCTCCGCGAGCTTCTTGTAGACCCACATCCGCTTCTCGTGCGCAAATGCAGCCAGTTTGGCGTGATCGCAGCCGCGGGGCCCGTTGAGGATCAGCGACCCATCGCGATCGACGGTTATGCCGATCGAGCGCCGAGCGCCGGAGAGCTGAACCTCGAAGTCGAGCCCTCCGACCGCAAGGCGAGCCGGGGCTTCCGCCCGGTATTGCTCGCAGAGCAACTGCTGCTCCAAGTCGAGATAGCGACACGGCTGAGAGAGGTTCGCGGTCCCCTGCGGATGTCCAGCTGTCCAACCCATGATGTTCCTTCCTGCTTTGTCGATGCCCATCCCAGCGGCGGGCCCTGTATGACTCCGGCATGTATCTGTGAGCGTGTCGCCGTCGCGGGAAGTAGGGCGATGCCGAAGGTCTCGGGCGCAAGCCGCTACTCGATGACGGTCAGATAGACCGAAGTCCGAAGATGCTTCCTCTACTTCTTCGATCGTAGCTTCGGCCTGGGACGGCTCGCTCGATCACAGTCGATGTGTTGCACCTATGATACGATGCGATGGCCCACCAGCTAGGAGTGTCTATGAAACGGACCGGCTTTCACGAGCGTCGCAGGACAGAGCGGATGCGCGATCCAGAGTTTCGCGACGAGTACGAGCGCGCGCGGAGGGAGATCGAGCAGATCGACTCGGTCGTTCGCTCTCTCGATGAGCTACGCGAGAGCACCGGAATGAGCAAGACCGATCTGGCGCGGCGCATCGGGCGCAATCCGTCGAGCATCCGCCGCCTGTTCACTTCCCGCTCCAACCCCGAGCTGAGGCTCGTGGTTCAGATCGCCAACGACCTCGACGCGGACATCATTGTCGTTCCCCGCCACAAGAAGCGCGACCGCCGACTCCAGAGCGACGAGTGCGCGAGCGTCGCCGCCGCCTGACCGAACCGCCGAACCCGAGGCTAACCTCGCTCGGTGGCCTGGCGGATCGAGTACTACGAACAGCACGACGGCAGCGTGCCCGCCGCAAAGTTCCTCGACGGTTGTCCTGCCAAGATCGACGCCCAATTCAACGCCGTGCTTGATGCCGTTGCGGCCGCACCTCCGCCACGGTTCAGCGGAGGCGGCAAGTGGGAGGCGATGCACGGCAGTATGGGCGGCTACTACGAGATCCGCCTCACCGGTCCAGGTCGCGAGCAGTTTCGCCTGTTCTGTCTACTCGAGAACGCCGCGCCCTCCGAGCTGCGCCGCCGGGGACTGAAAGCGCCAAGCGTCGTCGTCATCAACGGCATGCGCAAGCCGCACCGCACGACCTTCACCGACCGGGACTACCGCAAGCACGTCAGGGCCCTCGGCGAAGACCACCTGGCAAACATCCCCCGACGGCTCGCCCAGTAGAACGGAGAGGGGCTGGGGAACGAGATCGAAACGCTGCGCCGGCAGATCGACCACTACGAGCAGCTGCACGACGAACACGTCGCCTGCCGCGAGATCACCTCCCTACACGAGCTAGCCACGGCACTGATCGAAGCCCGCATCGCCGCCGCACCCGTCGTGGCGCCCGCGGACGAAGCGGTCGGGCCACTGAATCCTGAGCACGAACTCGCCGATGCCTGTGCATCGGCGGGCTCACACCCGCACGAGCACCTTCCCGGTGTTGCCGCCGGTGAACAGCAGATTCAACGCGTCCGGCGCATGCTCGAGCCCGTCGACGACGTGCTCGGCAGACGTGAGCTTGCCTTCGCCCAACCAGCCGGCCAGCTCCGCCCGGGCCTCGGCGAGGCGGTCGAAGTAGTCGAGGACGATGAAGCCCTCCATGCGCCCGCGGCGGATGATCAGCGCCGGGTAGTTGGACGGCCCGCCGGCGCGCCCGCGGTCGTTGTAAGAGGAGATCGCGCCGCACAGCACGATGCGCCCGCGCATCGCCAGATTGGCGAGGCAGACGTTGAGGATGTCGCCGCCGACGTTGTCGAAGTAGAGGTCGATCCCCTTTGGGCAGAGCTCGCCCAGCCGGGCGGCGACATCGTCGTGCTTGTAGTCGATGGCCGCGTCGAAGCCCAGCTCGTCGACGATCCACGCGCACTTCTCTGGACCGCCTGCGATGCCAATCACCTCCGCGGCGCCCTTGATCTTGGCGATCTGCCCCGCCGCCGATCCGGTGGCGCCGGCTGCGCCGGATACCACCACGACGTCACCCTCCGCCAATTTCCCCACATCGAGAAGACCGAAATAGGCGGTGGTGCCGTTGAGGCCGAGCACGCCCAGCGCCGCGGTGGGGCTGACGCCGGGCGCCAGCTTCTGCATGGCGCGTTCGCCGCCGTCGGCGATCACGTAGTCCTGCCAGCCGGTGAGGCCGAACAGCAGATCACCGGGCGCATACAGCTCGCTGTTGCTCTGCACCACCTCGGCGACGCCGCCGGCGCGCACGACTTCGCCGATGCCGATCGGCGGCAGGTAGCCGGGCGCATCGTCCATCCATGTGCGAATCGTCGGATCGATCGACAGGTAGCGCACCTTGGCCAGTGCCTCCCCGTCACCCGGTGACGGTACGTCGACCTCCTCCATTTGCACGGTGCGCTCATCCACCGACCCCGTGGGGCGCTCGGCGAGGATCACGCGGCGGTTGTGCTCGGCCATCTGGCTGCTCAGTCAGGCGGCGAAGCGCTGTTGGGCGCGGGCACGGGCCTTTGCGGCCTCGACCTCACGGCTCTTGGGCGGCGCGTTGGTCACCAACGCTTCGAGCAGCTCCCTGGAAACCCCGGCAACCGCACCGACGGCGTGCTCGAAGGCGGCGGCGTTGGCCTGAGACGGGCTCGTGAAGCCGCTGATCTTGCGCACATACTGCAGCGCGGCAGCGCGTACCTCGTCCTCGCTCACCGGAGGCTCGAAGTTGTAAAGGGTGCGGATGTTGCGGCACATGCAGCGATTGTACGCCCATGAACAGCGGACCGGATCAGCGGCGCTGAAGCCAGAGCAACCGGGGCGCAGGAAGTACAATTGGGTGCATAACCGCTACCACCGAGCAGACAACCATCGAGCGTGCCGCGTAGGCCCTGATCGAGGCGGCAGGCGCTCGGGATCTCTGATCGGCCGGTATCCGCGCAAGGGGTATAGCCTGGCCGGATGACCCCGGTGCCGCCCGCCAGGCATCTGTTGCGCGCACGCGATCTCGCGGACCGCCACTACGCCGAGCCGATCGGCGTCTGCGAGATGGCGGCCGCCGCCGGGCTGTCGCGGGCGCACTTCAGCCGCGAGTTCAGCCGCACGTTCGGCGAGTCGCATGCGCTCCAAATGAACCGTCGCGGTCACGTCCCCGTGATGTCTGAGAGTGGATGACTTCGCGCTCACCGATC
>JBEKYV010000105.1:0-9400 GCA_049510515.1 Solirubrobacteraceae bacterium
GTGCTCGTGTGTCGTTCAGCGGCCGGGTCGCGGAGGGCCAGAGGGGGGATCGCAGGGGGAGGGTGCTCGTGTGTCGTTCAGCGGCCGGGTCGCGGAGGGCCAGAGGGGGGATCGCAGGGGGAGGGTGCTCGTGTGTCGTTCAGCGGCCGGGGCGCGGAGGGCCAGAGGGGGGGATCGCAGGGATTGTGTGGAGCGGGATCGATCGGAGCGGGTGGGAGATTGTCTTTAAAATCGAGCCCTTACCACTTCACAAAATGAAGGGTTTGGGTCCCAAAACAAAGCGTCCACCCGAGCGAGCCCACTTTACAAAGTAAAGGGTTGGGCTCCAAAAAACTAAACACCCACCTCCCCCACCACTTCACAAAATGAAGGGTTGGGGCCCAACAAAATAGATATACGCCCCCCAGCCCGGGCGAGCCCCGGCGGGCCGGGCCGGCGCCTCGCTATATTCCGTGAAGTAATGGCGGCTGAGGGATTGCGCAACAAGCCCTGCGGGGGTCGCTACGGCGACATCGTGCAGTCGATCGGCAACACGCCGCTGATCGAGCTGCCCCGTCTCTCCCCGAAGCCGGGGGTGCGGGTGTGGGCGAAGCTCGAGTCGCGCAACCCGACCGGCTCGGTCAAGGACCGGGTGGCGCGGGCGCTGATCGAGGACGCGGAGGAAAAAGGCGCGCTCGGCCCCGGCCAGACGATCCTCGAGCCCACGTCGGGCAACACGGGGATCTCGCTGGCGATGATCTGCTCGCGCAAGGGCTACCGCCTAAAGGTGGTGATGCCAGAGAACGTGACGCCCGAGCGCACGCAGCTTTTGAAGATGTACGGCGCGCAGATCGTCTACTCGGAGGGCTCCAAGGGCTCCAACGGAGCCGTGGAGAAGGCGCTCGATATGGCGCAGGCCGACTCCTCCTACTACATGCCCTACCAGTACGGCAACCCCGCCAACCCGAATGCCCACTACAACGGCACTGCCCTGGAGATCCTCGAGGAGCTCGACGAGGTCGCCGCGTTCGTGGCGGGCCTCGGCACCGGCGGCACGTTGATGGGCAACGGCAGGCGCCTGAAGGAGACCTTCGGCGACGCCGTGAAGATCGTCGCGGCCGAGCCGATGCAGGGCGAGCCGGTGCAGGGGCTGCGCTCGCTCGACGACGGCTTCATCCCGCCGATCATCGACCTCTCGTTGCTGGACCGCAAGATCTTCGTCACCAACCGCGATGCGATCGTGTGGACGCGCAAGCTGCTCGACGAGGAGAGCGTGTTCGCGGGGGTCTCCAGCGGCGCGATCGCCCGCGTGGCGGTGCGGATCGCGGGTGAGCTGGACGAGGGCAACGTCGTGTTCGTCGTCGCCGACGATGGCTGGAAGTACCTCTCCAGCGGCATCTACACGCTGCCGGTGGACGAGATCGAGAACCTCGACTCCACCGTGTGGTGGTAGCCGCCCGCGATCTCCCTCACGACTATGGTCATAGCCCCCGCCCTCCTCGACGACGTGATCGCGCACGCACGCGAGGAGTACGACGCGGAGTGCTGCGGGATGATCGCCTACGAGCAGAACGGGCCCGCGGGCTCGTCGCGGGCGGTGAAGGTCAACCGAGCCAAGAACGTCTACCCAAGCCCCAAGCGCTTCGAGATCGACGGCAAGGACGTCCTACGGGCGATCAACGCGTTCGACGACGCCGGCTGGGAGCTGGGCGCGATCTACCACTCCCACACTCACACAGCCCCCTACCCGTCGCAAACCGACATCAACTTCGCCCGCAATTGGCCGGGCGTGGAGTGGCTGATCGTCGGTCTGGGAGGGGAGGAGCCGGAGGTACGCTGCTACCTGATCGAGGATGGCGAGGTCAGGGAGGTACCGATCGAGGTGGGGTGATGGCGGAGGAATTTCTCGTTTGCCCCTCATGTGGGGACACCCACCCTCCAACCGACCGCTTCTGCCCGCGTTGCGGGATGCCGCTGATCAGCAGCGGCGGCAGCGAATACCAGGCAAGCGAGCGTCAGCGCCGGGCGCGGAAGATCAAGCCGCAGTACTCCGAAGGCGACCTGACGCAGGTGGTGGGCGCCCGCAATCAGGTCGAGGCGGACTTCATCCAGAACCTGCTGCTGGAGGAGGGCATCCCCTCGATGCAGCGCCGAGCGCGCGGCTTCGACGTGCCCGATTTCCTGGCGGCCGGCCCCCGCGAGATCCTCGTCCCCGCCTCAGGCGTCCCCGCAGCGCGTGATGTGCTGCTGCAGAGCGAACTGCTGCCCACGGGGCAGTCGGGACTGCCCTGGGGCGCCACCGCGTGGCGGGTGGCAGCGTTCCTGCTGGCCGGTCTGGCGCTGTTGGCGATCCTCGCCTACCTGCACCCCTAGGGCGGCCGCTGGGACGGCGCGATGCTGCGTCCTCGGTCGCTCGCGTGCTGGCCGATCGGTACGCCACGCTCCCTGCGTCCTTGCCTCGCTTGCCCAGCGACCACCCTAGACGCGTTACGCGAGAACAGGCTGCGGGGCGCCGACCTCGCGCGTGATCGCCCCGATTTCCTCTGAGGCGCGCTCGAACTCGTCATCGGAGAGCACGGGGGTGCCCTCGAACGGCAGCTCGCGTTGGAGCTCCAGCCACGAGTGGCAGCCGAGGTACTCCTCGCGGACCTTCACCGTGACGGGCCTGGGGATGCGGTAGGTGCGCAGCAGCAGCACGTGCAGCGGGTGGCGCGGCTTCCAAGCCAGGCGCTTGGCGGCGTAGTCGCTGCGCCACACGTAGAAGGGAGAGAGCGCATCCACGCAGCGCGGGTCGCTGATCGTGAAGTGCCCGGCGACTTCCGCCCACGCGCGGATGCGCACGCGATCGGGTTGATGCAGCCCACCGTCGGCGGCGAGCGCCTGCAGCGACGGCTCGCCCTCGCTCCACACGCCCTCCTCGAGTGCTCGGCGCAGCTCGGGCTGGTGGGACTCGCGCACGAGGTCGTTGCGCTGGTGGTCGAAGGTGGGGTAGAGGAAGAAGCGCTCGTGCTCCAGCTGGAAGTGCCTGTCGGCCTCCCGGATGCCGCCCTTACGCAGCGTGACGAGTTGCTCGCCTTCGGCGAGCGCGCGGACGGTGACCGCCCATTCCTTCAAAGCAATTGGCATGGCAAATGTGAGGGGACGAGGTTCTCTAGAGAATGATTCCGGCTTCGTGCTGCTCGTCGACGGCGCTCCGAGAGGCGGTGGCCGTCGCGCGACTTGCCTTCTTAAGATACGAAATCCTAGCGGAAATCCCAAATCGCCTGCAAATCCGCGCCTATTTTGCGAGATTTTTCGGAGCGGGAGGTTATCTGGAGGCCGTTTCAGGCGGCCCATCGCCACCTCCGCCCGGTGTTTCGATGCGCAGCCGCTGCCCGGGGCGTAGGACGCCGGTGACCTTCCCCGGCAGCTCGTGGGAGTCTGGCTGGAGTGTGGGATTCCGTTCGGACGGGCGGGATCGAATCGCCGGCCCGGGGCCTGTGTCGGTGGGGCGGGTGTCGGCGGGGGGCGCGTCGCCGTCGATGAGCATGTTGCGCCCACGCGCCCCCGGCCGCCCGCCGTGCGCGCCGGGCGGAGGGTGGCGACGGCGCTCGGTGATCAGCGAGAACGTCATTTCGCGCAGCGCCTCGATCTCGCGCACCACCCCGTCGCCCCCGCGGTGGGCGCCTGCCCCGCCGGAACCGCGTCGCAGGGCGTAGCGCGTGACCCGCAGGGGCAGCTCGCGCTCGAGCGCCTCCACTGGGGTGTTGAGCGTGTTGCTCATCGCCACGTGCACCCCCGACGGCCCGTCGGCGTCGGGGCATGCGCCCTGGCCGCCGCCCAGCGTCTCGTAGTAGCTGAAGCGCTCGTCGCCGAGCGTGAGGTTGTTCATCGTGCCCTGCCCCAGCGCCCTGCCGAAGGCGCCCAGCACGAGGTCGGCCACACGCGAGGAGGTCTCGACGTTGCCGGCAGCCACCGCGGGGGCCTCGCCCGCCTCCGGGCTATCCCCATCCCTGCCGCCCTGCGCGCCGCTACGCAGTGCGTTCAGCAAACACCCCTCCGTGACCCGGATCTCCACGGGACGGTAGGCCCCGGCTGAGGGTGGGATGTCGGGGTCGGTGAGCACGCGCACGGCGAAGTAGCACGCGGAGTGCGTGACGGCGAGCGGGCAGTTGAGGTTGCCGGCGTGCTGGGGGGCGCTGCCGGCGAAGTCGAGTAGCAGCCGCTCGCCCTCCACCGTGGCGCGCAGGCGCAACACGAGGTCGCCCTCGATCGCCTCCAGCACGTCCTCCGCCACGTGCACCCCATCGGGGAGCGCCGCCACACAGGCGCGGGTGCGTCGCTCGGCGTAGTCGAGCACGGCGTCCAGCCCTTCGTGCAAACGCGCCACCCCGACGCGCTCCGCCAGCTCGCACAGGCGCTGCGCGCCGATCCGGTTGGCGGCGAGCTGGGCGCGCAGGTCGGCGCGGCGCTCCTGTGGTTGGCGCATGCGGGCCACCAGCCGCTCGATCTCCTCCGGTGTGGCCGGGCGGGGGGAGATCACGACGCCCTCCTCGGCAAGCGTGCGCGAGTCGGCAGGCATCGACCCTGGCACGCGTCCACCCACGTCGGCGTGGTGGGCGCGGGAGACGGCAAACCCGATCAGCTGACGCCCATCGTCGGCCTCGCCGCTGCCGACCCCGCCGCCGACCCCGTTGGCGCGGTCCCGGCGCTCTCCGTTTGCCGAGTGGTCGTCATCGGCGGGGCCCCCGACGAGCACGGGGCTGATCAGCGTGATGTCCGGCAGGTGGGTGCCCCCGGCGAAAGGATCGTTGAGCACCCACGAGCGGCCCTCCGAGTGGTCCTCGCCGAGCACGGCGGCGACGGCGGCGGGCATCGAGCCGAGGTGCACTGGGATGTGCTCGGCCTGCATCACCATCTGCCCTTGCGCGTCAAACAGCGCCGTGGAGCAGTCGCGGCGCTCCTTGATGTTGGGCGAGTGCGCGGAGCGGATCAGCACGGCGCCCATCTCCTCGCAGGCGGCGCGCAGCGCGCCGGTGAGCACCTGCAGCTCGATCGGGTCGAGGCTCACTCGTCGGCTCCTTTGTTGTGCAGGTGGACCGTGCCGTACTCGTCCACCACGCCGCGCCAACCACTCGCCACATACAGCGTGGCGCCCGGCAGCGCGCAGATGGTTGGGCCCTCGATGGCGGTGTCGGGCGCAGGCTGGGCCATTGCGCCGGTCAGCTCCACTGTCGGGGCGGCGCCCCAGGCCGAGACGCGGATCGTCACCAGCTCCACCTCCACGCCGTCGTCGCGGTAGCCGGAGCGCCGTTGGTGGGCCCGGGTGAACGCCTGGCGCAGGGCATCAGGGTCGGGTGGGCCGGGAGAGCCTGGCAGGTCGGCCTCCTCCACGGCCAGCTCGAACGACTGCCCGCGGTAGCGCAGCTCGTAGCGCACCCCCACGCGCGCCGGGGGCTCGCCCAGCTCGCTTTGCGCCTGTGTCACCAGCGCCGCGCGCTCGTCCGCCAGCCGCTCGGCGTGGAAGGTGTCGCACGCCAGCATTACTGTGCGCGCGGCGTCGCGTCGCGGCGGCGCGGCGGCGAGGCCGAGCGCGCTGAGCACGCCAGAGGTGCGGGGGCAGAGGATGCGGCGCATCCCCAGCTCCTCCGCCAGAGCGCAGGCGTGCAGTGGGCCGGCGCCGCCGAATGGCATCAGCGCGAAGCCGCGTGGGTCGATGCCGCGCTCCACGGTGATCGCGCGCAGCGCGCCCAACATCTCCGTCTCGGCGACCCGCACGATGCCCTCGGCGCAGCGCCGCGTCGCGAAGACAGGGTCAGGACGACCGGGGGCGGCCGGGAGGGGGTCGGCCAGGTCGCCCTCGCCGGCGCCAGCCGCACCGGCCACGTCGCCCTCGCTCGTGGGACTGGAGTTGGCCGCAAGACTCAGCTCGGCGGCGAGGGCCGCGATCGCGTGCTCGGCCGCATCGCGGTCCAAACGCAGCCCACCGGCCAGCGGCGTATCGGTTGGCAGGCGGCCCAGCAGCAGGTTGGCGTCGGTGACCGTCGGCAGGGTGCCGCCGCGCCCGTAGCACGCCGGCCCGGGGTCGGCGCCCGCGGACCGCGGGCCCACGCGCAGCGCGCCGCCGGGGTCGCGCCAGGCAATCGAGCCGCCGCCGGCGCCCACCGTGTGGATGTCGAGCGTCGCGAGCGCCAGAGGCCGGCCGGCGACCGTGCCCGTTGCCGTCTCCTCCACGCGCCCATCGGCGATCAAACAGACGTCGCACGAGGTGCCGCCCATGTCGAAGCACAGCACGTCGTCCTCGCCCGCCCGGCGCGCCAGCTCCAGGGCGCCGCGCACGCCCCCGGCGGGGCCGGAGAGAGCGGTCCGTGCCGCATGGGCGGCCGCCCCCTCGGCGTCGGTGAGGCCGCCTGAGGACTGCATGATCGCGGGCCGAGTCAACCCCAACGCGTCGGCCTGGTCGCCGAGTAGCCGCAGGTAGACCCCGAGCAGGGGGGAGAGGGCGGCGTCGACCTCCGTGGTGGCGGCGCGCTCGTACTCGCGGAAGGTGCCCACCAACTCGTGTGAGAGCGACACGTGCACGCTCGGCAGGCGCGCAGCGAGCAGCTCTCCCAGCAGGCGCTCGTGCTCGGGGTGCGCGTACGAGTGCAGCAGTGCAACCGCCACGGATTCGACGCCTGCCTGCTCGGGCTGCCCCGGATGCTCAGCGTGGCCCGTTGGTTCGGCTTGCCCCGGATGCTCAGCGTGGCCTGTTGGTTCGGCTTGCCCCGGATGCTCAGCGTGGCCTGTTGGTTCGGCTTGCCCCGGATGCTCAGCGTGGCCCGTTGGTTCGGCCTGCCCACCCCGCCTGATTTGCCCGGCCTGGCCCACTTGTGCAATTCGCCCAACCAGCTCTGCCGCCTCAGCGGGGTCGAGCACCCGCAACGGGCCGTCGGGGGTCATCCGCTCTGGCGCCTCGAAACGCAGCTCCGACGGTGCCAGCGGGGCGGGTGCGGCTGCGCACAGCCGGTAGAGGTGGGCCCGCGCCTGGCGCCCCAGCTCGACGACGTCGGCGAAGCCCTCGGTGGCGATCAGCGCCGTGCGCGCGCTCTTGCCCTCGAGCAATGCGTTGGTTGCCACGGTCATCCCGTGCGCGAAGCGCTCCACCTGGCTTGGCTTTGCGCGCGCCTGGTCGAGCACCGCGCGCACTGCCTCCATCACTCCGCGTGACTGCTCGTCGGGAGTGGTTGGCACCTTCGCGGTGTACATCGTCGGCCCCTCCGGGGCGATCAGCACCGCGTCTGTGAAGGTCCCTCCGACGTCCACTCCAAGAAGCACCCCGCCAGCCTACGGCGAGTCAGCGGACAGTGTTCACGCTGCACGCTCCGCGATCGCCGACGCGTCAGCCACCACTCGGTCAGGCGACGCTGTCGCGGCGAGCTGTGCATGCGCCGGGCGGCCGAGCGCCGCGAGCGCGATCCCGGCGCCGAGCGCGCCGGCGCCCGTGATCAGCCAGGCCGCTTGGAAGTCAGCTGCGGTGGTGCTCGCCGTGCCGAGCACCGCCACCAGCACCGCCACGCCGAGGGCAGAGCCGATCTGGCGGCCCATCGTCAGCACCGCGGCGCCCGTGGCGAAGCGCTCGGGCGGCAGCGAGGAGGCGCCCGCGCCCGTGAGGGTGGGGATCACCAAGCCCACGCCCGCCCCACCGATCACCATCCCGGGCAGGAACTCCGATAGGTAGGCAGGGGTGTCGCCGATCTGGGTGATCCACCACAGCGATCCGCAGATGAACAGCGCGGCGCCCGCCATCCCGGGGATCCGGTAGCCCACGCGTGCGCCCAACCGTGCCGAGGGCAGGCTGAACACCGTCGCCATCGCCGGTCCGGGGAACAGCATCAGGCCGGCGCGCAGCACGCTCTCGTGCCACACCCCCGTGAGGAACAGCACGCCCGCCAGCAGCATCGCAGCGAAGCCCGCGAAGAACAGCAGCGATGCGCCCACCGCGAGGCCGAAGCTGCGCACGCGTAGCATCGCCGGATCGACGACCGGCGCGGGCTGGTGCTCGGAGCGCAACCAGAGCGCGGGCAGCAGCACCGCGGTGGTGGCGAGCAGCGCGAGGATCGCGGGCGAGGTCCAGCCCCATTCCTGGCCCTTGACGATTGCGACCACGAGCGAGCCGATCGCGACGATCAGCATGAGGGCGCCCAGCAAGTCCGGGCGCTGCCCGCCGCGCTCGCGGCGCTCGGTTAGGGTGCGCACACCGAACGCCAACCCCGCCAACCCGATGGGGACGTTCACCAGGAACACCCACCGCCAGTCGGCCTGCACCAGCACCCCGCCGAGCGGTGGACCCGCCGCCGCTGCGACGCCGCCGGTGGCGGCCCAGACGCCGATCGCCATGTGGCGCTCCTGCGGGCCAAACTCCGGCAGCATCAAGCCGAGCGAGGTCGGCAACATCAGCGCGCCGCCGATCGCCTGCACCACGCGGGCCGCCACCAGGGCACCCACAGATGGCGCCAGCGCGCACGCGGTGCTGGCCAGCACGAACACGCCGAGGCCCAGCAGGAACGCGCGCTTGCGCCCGAATGCGTCTGCCCAGCGGCCGGCCGGCACGAGCAGCGAGGCGAACACGATCGCGTAGGCGCTCAACACCCAGGACAGGGAGCTGAGCGACGCGCCGTCAAAGTGCTTGGCGATCGCGGGGAACGCGATGTTGACGATGAACAGGTCGAGGCTCGACATGAACACCCCGACACACACCACCAGTGACACCTGCCATTTGCGTTGCATGATGAAACGCACCCTAACACATGCGGGTTGCGTCATGCAACTGAGCGGCTATGCTGGGTGTGAGGGAAGTTCGAAAAGGCCGAGAATGCTGCTCGGGCGACTGCGTTGAACGAGGCAGGAACGCCCTGCTCGGGCGGACGATTTTTGAAAGAGGTCTTCGCCGTGCTGGGAAACTCCTACGACAACCAGACATGCAGCATCGCGGCCGCGCTCGAGGTCGTCGGCGAGCGCTGGTCGCTGCTGATCGTGCGCGACATCTTCCTCGGGCTGCGCCGCTTCGACGAGATCCAGGCCGACCTCGGCATCGCGCGCAACGTGCTGCACACCCGTCTCACCAGGTTGGTCGAGCAGGGGGTGCTCGAGAAGCATCCCTACCAGGAGCGCCCGTTACGCTGGGAATACCGGCTCACCCCGAAGGGTCTCGACCTGTGGCCCACCGTGGTGGCACTGATGTACTGGGGCGACCGCCACGCCGCCCCCAACGGCCCGCCGGTGCTGCTCGAACACCGCGGCTGTGGTGGCACGGTCGATGCGCATCGCATCTGCGAGAGGTGCGGTGCGCGGCTTACGGCAGTTGACGCACGTGCCCGCCGGGGACCCGGAGCGTCCGGCGATCGCCGTGTGCGCGCCTGATTCAGGCGGCCAGCTGCTCGCTGTTCTCGGTGTCGGCTAG
>JBEKYV010000106.1:0-9393 GCA_049510515.1 Solirubrobacteraceae bacterium
GTCGGGTCTGGCTGGTGGTGTGGGGTCCGGTTCGGTTGGTGTGTGGGTGGTGTCGGGGTCGTCGGAGGGTGGGCTGCGGGGGCAGGCGTCGCGGTTGCACGAGTTTTTGGTTTCGCGGCCGGGGATCAGTGTGGGGGATGTGGGGGTCTCGTTGGCGGGTCGGGCTGCGTTGGCGCATCGTGCGGTGGTGGTTGGGCGGGACCGGGACGGGTTGCTAGCGGGGTTGGGCGCGGTGGCGCGGGGTGAGAGTGGGGACGGTGTGATCGAGGGTCGTGCTGCTGCGGGTGGTGGGGTGGTGTTTGTGTTTGCGGGGCAGGGTGGGCAGTGGCCGGGGATGGCGGTTGAGTTGTGGGATCAGGTCGGGGTGTTTCGCGAGCAGATGGAGGCATGCGAGCAGGTGTTGGGTGGGTTGTGTGATTGGCGGTTGGGGGAGGTGTTGCGTGACGGGGACGCGTTGGATCGGGTCGATGTGGTGCAGCCGGTGTTGTTTGCGGTGATGGTGGGTTTGGCGGCGGTGTGGCGGTCGGTTGGGGTTGAGCCGGTTGGGGTGCTTGGTCATTCCCAGGGGGAGATGGCGGCCGCGTTCGTCGCCGGCGCGTTGTCGTTGGAGGACGCCGCGCGGGTCGTGGTGGCGCGCAGCCGCGCGATCAGCGAGGTGCTGTCCGGGCAGGGTGGGATGGTCGCGTTAGCCGCCTCGGTTGACCGCGCGCGCGAGCTTGTTGAGGGGCTGGACGGTGTTGGGGTTGCGGCGGTGAACGGGCCGGGGTCGGTCGTGGTCTCCGGTGAGAGCGATGCGCTTGAGCGGCTGGTCGGGGTGTGTGAGGCCGGGGGGGTGCGGGCGCGGGTGATCCCGGTTGATTACGCGTCGCACTCGGTCGCGGTCGACGCGGTTCGCGAGCGGTTGCTCAGCGAGCTTTCAGGGGTCAGCGCGGTCTCGTCACAGATCCCGTTTTACTCGGCAACGACCGGTGGGCGACTCGACACCGCCGCTCTTGATGGCGGCTATTGGTATCGCAACCTGCGCGAGCCGGTGCAGTTCGAGCAGGCCACAAAAGCGGCGTTGGGTGATTCGGTCAGCGCATTGGTTGAGATCGGCCCACACCCCGTCCTCGCCCTCGCGCTCGGCGAAACCATCGAGGCCACCACAGAGCACCCAGGCCGAGTCGTCGTACTCGGGTCACTACGACGCACCGAAGGCGTCGAGCGGCTCGTGTCCTCTATCGCCGAAGCACACGTGCATGGTGTGGGGATTGGGTGGGGTGGGTTGTTGGGTTCGGGACGGGGGGTGGATTTGCCGACGTATGCGTTTCAGCGGCAGCGGTTTTGGTTGGGGTTTGAGGGCACAGTCGACGACCAAGTCCGCACCGACGCCCTCCCTCTAATCCTCCAGCCGCTCACCCCGACCAGCCAGCAGCCAGCCCAAAACCTCCAACACCAACTCGCAACCGCCCCCCAACACCAATGGGGCGCCCTCACCCACCAACTCGTCATCCACCACACCGCCCAAATACTCGGCCACGCATCACACCACCAAATCGACCCCACAATCGGCTTCAAAGACCTCGGCCTCGACTCAGTCGGAGCAATCACCCTTCGCAACCAGCTCGCCCGCGCTAGCCGACTTGCACTACCCCAGACCCTGCTCTTTGAGAACCCCACGCCAGTGGCAGTCGCGCAATACCTGCTGGCGAGCATTGAAGGCTCGCCCCCCGAGCGGCCGGGCGACCGCTCCGCTGCCCCCGACCTTGACCGCGAGGCGCTTCCCGACGAGACGATTTGGGCCCGACACTCAACGTCTCCCCGGCGGCAGGCCGAGTCTGCGCTGCTGACCGGCGCGACCGGCTTCCTCGGCATCCATCTCCTTGCGAACCTACTTGAGCGCCTTGACGGCCCAATTCGCTGTGTGGTGCGCGCCCCAAACGCAAACGCCGCGCTTCAGCGGCTGAACGCCGCCGCCGAGACCTACCTCGGCGAGAGCGCGATGATCGACTGTGACCGGATCATCCCGCTCGCCGGCGACCTCGCCCAGCCGCAGCTGGGGCTGTCCACCTCACAGCTTGCAGACCTCGCCGACGCGACCAGCATGATCATCCACGCCGGCGCGGAGGTAAACCACATCTATCCCTACAGCGAGCTGCGTGCGGCGAACGTCAATGCGACCCACGAACTGTTGCGACTGGCATCGGCCGCCGAGCCGATTCCGTTCCACTTCGTCTCGACGCTCGGAGCCGTCGACCCAGGCGCCGCAGCGCGAGCCATTCACGTTTGCGAGACAGCATTCCTGCTGTCGGCCGACGTGCCCCTAAACGGGTATCTACAAAGCAAGTGGGTGGCCGACAGGCTAGTGATCAATGCCCGCAGCCGTGGCCTAACCAGCGCGGTGTACCGGCCTGGGCTGATTCTTGGCCATAGCGTGACAGGGGCCTGCAACACCAAGGACACCATCTGGCGGCTCTTGCGACTCAGTCTGCGACTCGGCGCCTTCCCCGCCGGCGAGGCCAGTTGGTACGCCGCACCCGTCGACTTCGTCAGCAAAGCGATCACCGAGCTCGCACTTTCAACGACAGCGCCCGCCAACCAGGCCTACCACCTGATCAACCCGCAGCCACTCCGCGACACCGACCTCTACGAATGGGTCGCCGACTTTGGCTACGAGCTGGAGGAGGTCTCCGTGGAGGAGTGGCGCGACCGCCTGAGCGGCCTTGCAAGGGCCTCGTGCGACCCCGAAATCGAGGCCGCGACAGCGCTGATCGAGGCCCAGGCCAATCTCCGCGGCGACCACCGCGCCGCTGGTGGCGACCCGGCACCGCAGGTCAGCTACGAGTGCGCGCACGCCGGCGAACACCTCGGCCAGACCGCGATGGTCGACCGCGCCGCACTCCAGCGAAGCGTCCACGCGACACTCCGCTACCTCGCCGACACAGGCAGCATCCCACCAGTCGCCGAGATTGCTCCCGCTGGCGTCTGAGCGCCGCGAGCCGCAGAGCTGACTCACCGCCAGTTTTCGCCGTCCAGTCGCGCACCGCGACGCTGATCGGCTAATAGCCGGCACTGCGGTAGGAGGGCAAAAGTTGACTTGCCCGCAGTGGCGGTGCGAATGTCCAGCTTCCAATCAACCGGCTCGTGACGAAAGGAGGTGCGCAAAATGACTGCTGCGGCTATCGAAGCTGAAGGGCTAGTGAGGGACTTTAAGGGCGAAGTGCGGGCCGTCGATCGGGTCGACCTCGAGGTCGCATCTGGCGAAATCTTCGGGTTCCTCGGTCCCAACGGCGCGGGCAAGTCGACGACCGTGATGATCCTCACGACACTGCTAGGCCCCACCCTGGGGAGCGCCCGTGTCGCAGGCTGTGACGTCGTCCGGCGCGGCCCCGAGGTGCGCAGCCAGATCGGTGTCGCACTTCAGGACGTCGCCTTGGACCCGATGCTGACCGCCAACGAGCACATGCGACTACAGATGGCGCTCCAGGGCGTCCCTCGCAGGGAACGCGCCGCGCGGTGTAGCGATCTGCTGGCGCGCTTCGGTCTCGCCGACTTCGCAGAGCGCAAGGTCGCTGGGTACTCAGGTGGAATGAAGCGCCGACTCGACCTTGCCCTCGCGCTCGTCCACCGTCCTGGGGTCCTCTTCCTCGACGAGCCGACTGCCGGACTCGATGTTCAAAGCCGCCATGCACTCTGGAAAGAGGTCAGCCGCCTAGCGAGCGAGGAGGGAGTCACCGTGTTCCTCACCACCCAGTATCTGGAGGAGGCTGACATCCTCGCTAGCCGCGTCGCAATCATCGATCGCGGGAAGATCGTCGCTGACGGCACGCCCGCCGAGCTGAAGAGCGAAACAGGCCGCCACAGCTTAGAGATCGCACCCCAGAACCCCGCCGACCGACCGCGGGTTGCGAGCGTGCTGGCCTCGTTTGGCGAGCAAGCAGCAGGGTCGCCGAGAGGCGTAACGATCAGACTCCACCGCGGCGAGCAGCAACTTCCCGCGGTCCTGCGCGCCCTCGACGAAGAGAGCGTCGAGATCGCCAAAGTCGAGGTGCATGCCCCCACCCTGGACGACGTCTTCTTGGCCAAGACGGGCCGCTCGTTGGACGGCGCCCAGCCAGCCGGGGAGGATCGAGCGTCGATCGCTGACCCTCACCTTGACGTACTGGCCTCAATTGGAGTGGGGGCTAGCGCGTGAGCGTGACGTTCCAACCCTCCCTGGCGGCCCAGGTCGGACCAGTTGCGCGGCGCTCGATTGCGCACGTCTTCCGCCAGCCGGTCCCGCTGTTCGCGGCGGTCATCTTCCCCCTGATGCTCCTTGCCGTGAACGTCAGCGATATCCATCAGGTGACCCACTTGCCGGGGTTCCCGACCCAGTCATACTTGAGCTTCGCGCTCGCCTTCGTGTTCGTCATGGGCGCGCTTTACATCGTCGTCAGTGCCGGGACCGAACTCGCGCGAGACATCGAATCGGGATATCTCAATCGGCTCGCCCTAACTCGGATCAGCCGCCGAGCTCTGCTCGCCGGCATGTTTGCCGGGCCACTGGTGATGATGCTCATTGAGGCGACGATCTACCTGCTGGTCGGCGCCCTCGCGGGCGCTCACATCGCCACCGGTCTGGTGGGAGCGCTGGCGATTGTCGGGTTCGCACTGGCGATGGGCGTTGCGTTTGCTGCGCTGGGACTCTTCGCCTCGCTGCGCAGCGGCTCGACCGACGCGGTCCAGGCCATGCTTCCACTGCTGTTCGCCGCACTGTTCATGACATCGATGAGCCTGCCGCGCGGCCTGATCCACACGCCCTGGTTTCGCGACGTGGCGACCTACAACCCCGTCTCCTACCTTGTTGAGGCTATCCGGGCGCTCATCATCAGCGGCTGGGACGCGAAACCACTTCTGATCGGGGTAGGCGCCACCGCGGTGCTCGGCGCGCTATCGCTCACGGCAGCAAGCCTCGCGCTACGAACACGCCTGGGTGGGAACCTCACGCGCCGCGCTGACCCCCAACCGCGCAGACACAACGGCGTGCTCGCCGTGTCGCTCGCCGTCGCGCGGCGCGCGATCCACAACTACTTCCACGATCCGGCTCTCCTCGTGCCCTCGTTGCTGTTTCCGCTCTTCTTTTTCGCTGCTTTCGCGGGTGGCCTGTCCTCGCTGCACAACGTGCCAGGCTTTCACTTTGCCGCTGGCTACAGCGCGTTCCAGTTCGTCTACGTGCTGCTCCAAGCCGTGATCTACGGCGGCGTGTTCACCGGCATCACGATCGCGCTTGACCTCCAGAGCGGCTTCACCAAGCGGCTCTTGCTGGCCGCGCCCAATCGTGTCGGGGTTCTACTCGGCTACGTGTTCTTCGGGGTCATTCGCGGGTTCGTTCCGGCAGCGGCGCTGATTGCCGTTGCGCTGATCATCGGCATGCGAGTCAGCGACAGCGCGCCCGCGCCGCAGCCCCGGGCGGCGCTCAGCGCCTACACGGTGCCGACCAAGCCTGCCGACAAGGCCGCGCCGCCCGTCGCGGCACAGGCGCCGCTCAAGCTGCGCTCGGCACTGGCACCGGTGACGATCCCGTTCGTCGCGCCGAGCCAGCAGCCATCCCATCCTCCCCCCGTTGTCGATCACCGACAGGCAGTCGCGGCGCCCGCCAACAGCGCCCCGGACGCTGTCGACTTCCTCGGCTTGGCCGTCCTTGTCGTTCTGGCGAACATCGCGGCAAGCCTCGCTGGGCTGGGATTGGCGATGCGAATCCGATCGGCTCAGGCAGCGCCGCTGCTGCAGTTGGCGATGTTCGTTGTGCTGTTCCTCGCACCTGTCTACGCGCCCTTAAACCTGATCTCAGGATGGATTCACGGCCTCGCTTCGATCAACCCGATCACCGCGCTGCTCGAGGCCGGGCGCGGCTTCATCTCCGGCCAGCCCACGATCGTCGCGACAGCGTTCGCCTGCGCCGTTGGCGTTGCTGGCCTCTCCTGGGTGTGGGCGCGCAGCGGTCTGCGGCAGCTTGAGAGGGCGGAATAGCATGGCATCAACCGACTCCGCTGTAGCCGACGCGGCCAAACGCGGGCTAGGGAACGCCCTCCGCCGCCGCACCGGCGCACCGGCGAAGCTGCCGCCTGGTGAGACGAGCTTCTCGCCCGCTCGCGCGATCGCCTTCATGCGCGACCCACTGACCCTGCTGCTGGACTGCTGTGAGCGCTACGGGCCGATCTTTACGCTGGACCTGGTGGCTTACAACGTCGTCTTCATGCTCGGCCCGGAGGCCAACCAGTACATCACCGGAGCGCAATCCAAAAACTTCTCCTGGGGGCAGTCGATGCTGCGCGAATTCAGCATCGTCGGTGGCGAAGGGCTGTTCCTGATCGATGGTGAAGCGCACGACCGCGCTCGCAGGACGATCGCACCCGCGTTCGAGCGCAGCCAGCTGTTGAGGTCGATCGACGTGATGATCGAGGAGACCGAGCGCGCGCTCGCCGAACTGCCCGTCGGCGCCCCTGTCGACCTCTATACCTGGAGCCGCCGATTGACTGTGCAGATCCTGATGCGCGCCCTACTCGGATTAGACCCGGGCGAGGATTGTGAACGCTCACGCGAGGTCGCTCGATTGCTCGACGAGGTAGAACGCTTCTTTGAGAAGTTCATCGGCCGCATGCTGCGCGGACCCTTCACGCCGCGGGCACGGCTTATGAAAGCCAACCGCCGACTCGAGGCGCTGATCAGCAAGGAGATCGCAAGCCGCCGCGCCAGCGGCAAGCGTGGCCCCGACGTGCTCAGCCGGCTGCTCGACGTGGAGTGCGAGGGAGGGCGCAAGATGAGCGAACGCGAAATTCTCGACCACATGGTGACGCTGCTCTTCACCGGCCAGGACTCGACGACGTCGACCATCGCGTTCATGTTCTACGAGGTCGCTCGGCAGCCCCAGATCGCTGCCGCGCTGCGCGCCGAGCAGCAGACTCAGCTGCAGGGCCAACGCCCTCAGCCCGCGCACCTGCACACGGCTGAGCTACCGTTTCTGGAGAGCGTCGTCGACGAGACGCTGCGCCGCTACGCGCCGCCGTGGATGGGACCCCGGCGTGCAATCGAGGCGTTTGACTTCGGCTGCTACACAATCCCCGCCGGGACACATGTCGCCTACTCGATGTGGGCGACCCACCACCTCCCGGAGCTCTATCCCGAGCCGTTCGAGTTCCGCCCCGGCCGCTTCGCCGCCGACCAGCGCGCCGCGCTACCCAAGGGCGCCTTCGTGCCGTTCGGAGGAGGCCCGCGGACCTGCCTCGGGATGCGCTTCGCAAAGGCGCAAATCCGCACCGTTGCGACCCTCATGTACTCGCGCTTCAATCTCTCGCTGCCGGCCGATTATCACCTGCAGCTCCGCCAAGTGCCCACCGTCAGCCCGCGCGTGGGCATGCCGATGATCCTTGAGCACCGCAGCCCGAGCACCAGCGCCGCTGCCGGTGACGGCGTGGAGCAAGGCGATGGCTGACTACGACGTCGTTGTCGTAGGCGCGAGTTTCGCCGGATGCGCAACGGTCACGCTCCTCGGGCGGGCCAAAGCGAGGCGTCCCACCGGGCTGATAGCGCTCCAGCAGCTGTCCCACCCCGTCGCGAGTTAACCGGACAACCCCCGAGCGAAGGATTGATGATTCGTGCCCGCCACCCTGCAAAGCGATAGGTGCACGATCACGGCGTGCCAGGAAATCGCTGAGCAGCTACGAGCGCGCAGGAGCGAAATCGCCGGCGTGCTGCTGGCCCGCGTCGATGACATCAGCAGCGACGACGCCGCGAAAGCCTCCCCAGATTACGCGCAAGGATTACGGGCGGCGATCATAGCCGCCGTGGACCTTGCGCTCGCGTGTATCGCCAACGAAGACGCGTGGACGGAGCCCGTCCCCGCCGCAGCCATCGAACAAGCCCGCCGCGCTGCCCGGCAGGGGATCGGCCTCGGCATCGTCCTTCGCCGCTATATCGCCGGATCGGCACGCCTTGCCGACTTCATCACCGAAGAGTTCGACCGCAGCGACGCCCTGTCCAACCATCCGACGCTCCGCCACGCTCTGCACAGAACCCAGACCGCGCTGCTCGATCGCCTCACCGCCACGATCGCCGAGGCCTACAACACTGAACTCGCCAGCACCGAACGCTCACCTACGCAGCAACGGGCCGCCCTTGTCACACGCCTCCTTGCAGCGGACTACCTGACCCCGGCCGAACAAGCGCAGCTCAACTACCCCTTCGAGGGCTGGCACATCGCAGTAATCGCCAAAGGGCCGTGCTCCGACAAGGCGCTGCGCACAATCCAGGCCCACCTCGGCTGCGAACTGCTGTCTGTTCCGGCCCCCGATGGAAGCCACTGGGGCTGGTTCGGCAGCCAACGAGGCTTGAGCTCCGCGAGGCTCGAGGAGCACGCCGACGTCACCCTCGCAACCGGCGAGCCGCGGCGCGACATCGCGGGCTGGCGCCTCACCCACCACGAAGCTCAGGCAGCGGCACCCTTTGCCTCGCAGCGACCGTCCGCCCTGACTCACTGCGCCGACGTTCTGCTCGAGGCCGCGGTGATGCGCGACACTACACTCGCCACGGCGCTGAACGCAACCTTCCTCGTTCCGCTCGAGGACACGCGCGCAGGCGGCGCCACATCACGAGAGACCCTGCGCGCATACTTCGAATCAGGGCGCAACACCGTCAAGGCAGCCGACCGTCTAGGTGTCGTGCGCAACACCCTCATGAAGCGCCTACGAGAGATCGAATCGCAACTTGGTCGGCCGCTCGACACCTGCGCCGCCCAGGTAGAAGTCGCACTGCGACTCGAGGCTCTCACCACCAAGGACCCACACAAACACAGGGCGCAGAGCCCCCCGTCGCGCAACGCACGTAGCCGCCGCGAAGTGGCCGGCGCCGCTTCGATTGGCCCGAGACAAGCCCACAGCTGACGCATCGCGCCATTGCCTCACGGCCAGCACGTGAGCAATATGCGCAAAACCAGCGCTGTGAACTGCACAAATAAGGCAGCCTCACCATTAACCAGAGATGGTAGCGTCGCGCTAACAGTAACTCATTCAAATGGCAAGGAGGATTCTGTGACTAAGCAGTTCAAACTCGGGTGCCTAGCGGCGGTCGCCGCCGTACTGGCACTCCCAACGACAGCAGGTGCGCTCAAGCCTGCACCGCACTCGCCCACGGGCGACTATTCCGTGTTCAACGACTGCCCAACCGAAACCAGCACCGTCGAACTTTGTATGGCCGGTGTGACGACCACCGGCGGCGTCCAGGTAGGGAAACTCTCGGTCCCGATCACGTCGCCGTGGTATCTCCAAGGTGGCCTGCACGAAGGCTCGGGGGGACGCCTAGAATTCATTCCCGCCGCAGATGGGCAGTCGCTTGCGATGGCACCCGACGAAATCCCTGGTGGCATCTTCTCGGTCGTCA
>JBEKYV010000107.1:0-9389 GCA_049510515.1 Solirubrobacteraceae bacterium
GAGCGCGGCGCGCACGGTGTCGGCGGTGACACAGTAGGTGGCGGGATCGATGTCGCAGAACACCGGGGTGGCGCCCGTCGGCGGGATCGCCTCGGCGGAGGCGTAGAAGGTGAAGGAGGGCACCACGACCTCATCGCCCGGGCCGACGCCCATCGCGCGCAGGGCGATCGTGAGCGCCTCGGTGCCGTTGGCGACGCCGACGGCGTGCGCGGCGCCGCAGTAGGCGGCGAACTCCCGCTCGAAGGCTGACACCTCGGGGCCGAGGATGTAGCTGCCGGAGTCGAGCACGCGCGCGACGGCGGCGTGCAGCTGATCGCGCAGCGGGGCGAGCGGGGAGGAGGTGTCGAACAGGGGGACGGCCATCGCGAGTGCGCGGAGCCTATCGGCGCGCGAGGTCGCCGGGATTAGCGGTGGCCTCGCGCTCGCGCAGCCAGCCGACCGTGGCGGCGACCCCCTCCTCGACGCCGATCCGCGCCTCCCAGCCGAGCAGCGTGCGCGCCTTCTCGACCGACGGCCAGCGCCGCCGCACGTCCACGGTGAACGAGGGGAGGTGCTCGAGCGCAAACGCGGAGGGGTCCTCCCCGCACGCCTCCCACACGATCCGCGCGATCTCCGCGACGGACAGCTCGCGCGAAGCGGAGATGTTGAAGTCCTCGTTCAACCCCGCGGGGGAGTCCATCGCCACAACGACCCCGTCGGCGATGTCGTCGACGTGGGTGAGCGTGCGCGTCTGCTCGCCGGAGCCGAAGATCTGCAAAGGCCGCTGCCCGGAGAGGACCTTGCGGATCAGGTCGGGGACGGCGTGTGCGATGCCGGGCTCGGCGTCGGGAACCTCCCCGGGGCCGTAGGCGTTGAAGGGGCGGCAGATCGTGTACGGCAGCCCGTGCTCCTCGTGCGCGGCGCGGCAGTACACCTCGCCGGTGAGCTTGGAGAAGCCGTAGGCGGAGAGCGGCACGGGGCAGTCGGGCAGGTGGGCCTCGGTGGTGGGGTACTCCGTGGCACGCTCGAACACCATCGAGGAGGAGACGTAGGTGAAGCGCTCGACCTCGGCCTCCAGGGCGGCGCGCACAACCGCGTTGTAGAGCGCGTTGTTGACCTCGGTGAGCGTATGCGGGAGCCGGTGGAAATTGGCGATCCCGCCGACGATCGCGGCGAGGTGAATCACGTGCGAGCAGCCCTCCGTGGCTCGCCGCGCCTCCGCGAGCGAGCGCAGGTCGCCGGTGTGCACCTCGCACCCCTCGCGCATCCACTGCGGCGCGGGCCGCTGGTCTGACACCCGCACCTCGTATGCGGGGTCGGCGAGCAGCCGGCGGACGACCGCGGCGCCGATCGTGCCGGCGCCACCTGTCACGAGCACCCTACTCATGCCTGCTGGCCTATCGCGGCAAGCTCGGCGGAGTAGGCGAACACCTGCCCCGCGCCCCAGCAGTTCCAGGGGTCCACCACCAGGCACTCCTCGGCGGCGAGCGTGGCGATCGCGGCGAGCGTGCGGGGCCGGCGAAACTGGGAGTGGTTGGCGGCCACGACCACCGCATCGGCGCCTGCGAGCACCTCCTCCAGCGGGGCTGTGGGCGTGGCGACGTGAGGGTCGTGCGCGGCGACGTCGGCCAGCTCGCGCTCGAGCAGCCGGATCAGCTTGTGCGCGAGCGAATCCCGCTCGTCGTCGGTGTCGGCCTTGAAGGCGAGTCCGAGCACGGCGACCTTGCGGTTGGCCAGCGCGCCGAGGCGCCGGCGCATCCCTTCGACGAGGAACAACGGCACCGACTCGTTGACGCGCGAGACCGCGAGCAGCATCCCCGGCGCGGGGGAGCGCTCCTCGGAGAAGGTGAAGTCCTTGCGCAGGCAGGTGCCGGCGGTGAGCCCCGGCTGGGCGAGGCCGCCGCGGGGGTAGTCGCGGTTGACGAGGTCGATCACCTCGAACACGTTGGCGCCGTGGCGCTCGCAGTCCATCATCAGGAGGTTGGGCAGCGCGAACAGGGTGTAGCGCAGGATGTTGGCCCAAATCTTCGCCAGCTCGGCCTGCACGGGCGTGGTGAACACGATCGGCGCGTCGAACACCCCGAACAGCTCAGCCACTACCTCCCCCGAACGCGCGCCGACGCCGCCGACGATGCAGGGCAGCGTGTCGATCTCCTCCAGGAAGCGCCCGGCGGCGATCCGCTCGGGGGCGTGGGCGACGAACACCTCCTCGCCGATGCGAAAGCCGCGGTGCTTCTCCAGATAGCCAGCCACGAACTCGGTCGTCCCCGGCGCCACGGTCGAGCGCAGCACGAGCGAGTGCCCCGGCGCGAGCACCCCCAAAAGGTCGTCGAGCGCGGAGCGGATGTCGCGCATGTCGATCTCGATGTGCGAGAAGGAGGGGGTGCCGAGCGTGATCACGATGTGCCGCGCGAGGGCGGCGTCGGCGACGCGCGCGGAGAGCGTCAGGCGATCACTCGGGTGCACGCGATCCAGCAGTTCCTGCGCGCCCGTCTCCTCGAAGGGCATCACGCCCTCGCGCAACGCGCCCAGGCGCGCGACGTCGTTGTCGATCCCGATCACGCGCAGACCGCGGTCGGCGAACGAGAGCGCGAGCGGCAGCCCGACGCGGCCGAGGCCGATCACGGAGACGTCGGCGGTGTGCTCCTGCGGGGTCACGGGCTCAGGGTAGCTTTCATGTTGGTGTCGTGGGGTGGGTCACCCCGGCAGCCGAAATCGCCGGGCGGCGAGGCGGCGGCCGATTGTGAATGTTCTTTTTCGACCCCAAACCCTTCATTTTGTGAAGTGGTTGGGGGCTTGAAAAGATACCTTCCACCCCGCTTCCCCCGTCAACGGCGCTCGCGCAGGTACTGACGCGCAAAGCCGGCGACGAAGCGGGGGTTGTAGCGGGCGTAGCGCCGCCACAGCCGCCGCGGCTCGCGGGCCAGGCGGTAGACCCACTCCAACCCATGCCGCTGCATCCAGGCCGGCGCCTGGGGGACGAGGCCGGCGTGGAAGTCGAAGGCGGCGCCGACGCCCACCAGCAGCGGCGCGCGCAGGCGGGGGCGCATCCGCTGCATCCATTGCTCCTGCCTGGGCTGCCCGATCCCGACCCACACCACCCGGGCCCCGCAGCCGTCGATCTCAGCGATCACCCGTCGCTCCTCCTCGGGGGTGAGCTCGCGGAAGGGGGGCGACCATCCGCCGGCGATCACCAGACCCGGGAAGCGTTGACGCAGGCGGCCGCTGAGCAGCTCGAGCGCCTCGGGGGTGCGGCCGCCGTAGAGATAGATGGGGGTGCCGTCGCCTGCCGCGCGCGCGCAGAAGGCCGCCATCAGGTCGGGCCCGTAGATGCGGGTGGCGTCGCGGTGGCCCAGCAGGCGCAGCGCCCAGACCAGCGGCATCCCGTCGGGCACGGCAAGCGTGGCGCCCAGCGTGGCGGTGAGTGTGGCGGGCTGCTCGCGCGCGCTCATCACAAGGTTGACGGCCGCGGCCGTCACGTACCCGCGCTCGCCGGCGTCAATCATCGCCTGCATCCAGTCGAGCACCTCCTCGTAGTCGGAGATCGCGAGCGGAATGCCGAGGATCTCCGCGCGGCACGGGGTCGCCGGGAGGGCGGAAAGGGCGGGGGAGGCGATGGGGTGAAGATAGCCACTGGGGTGGCGATCGTACGGCTGTGCTGTTTTCGCCAAGCGGCAACTTTCTCGGCGACTCCCAAAAGGGCTGATTTGCACGCGTTTTGCGGGCTGTGATTCGATTGAATCGCAGGATTTCCGCAGGACGTAGTCTTTTCCTTGACCGTGAGCCCCTCCACCCTGCGCCGCTACCGAGCAGAGCGCCTGCTGCGCCAGGAGTTCGGGGGGCTGCGCGAGGAGGTGCTGCGGAGCGTGCGCGGACGCCTGCGCTCCCGTGGGGTGCACCTCGACGATGGCGATCTCGAAGCGTGCTACGCAGCGGCCTGGCAGGGCCTCTACGCTGCGATCGACGCGGGGGAGGAGATTGCCAACCCGGGGGGCTGGCTGGCGGTGGTGACGTTCCGGCGCGCGATCGACGAGCACCGCGGGGCCCGCGCGCGCGGGTTGGGCGGTCTCGCCCAGATCGAGTCCGCTGGTTCCGAGCGCGAGGTGGCGGGGGCCGCAGCGGAAGCGCACGTCGCGCACACTGCCCGCAGTGAGCCCGACTTCGCGGCGCAGCTCGACAACCGCGCCAAGCTGCGCCAGCTGTTTGAGGCACTGCGCAGCCGGCTGAGTGAGCGCGAGTGCGAAGCGGCGGCGCTCTGCTACCTGCAGGGTCTGACGCGCGCGCAGGCGGCGCAGCGGATGGGGATCAGCGAGGCACGCATGACCAAGCTGATGGAGGGTCGCGGACCCGGAAGCCCGGGGGTGGCGGGCAAGGTGGGTGTGCTGCTGGAGGCGATCAGCGGCGGGGAGTGGTGCGAGCAGCAGGGCTCGCTGATGCGCGGCTTCGCGTTCGGCGTCCTTGACCGGGGCGGCGAGCGCTACCGACTCGCGCGCCTGCACCAGCGGGAGTGCCCGTCCTGCCGCGCTTACGTGCTTTCCCTGCGCGGCCTCGCCGCGGTGCTGCCGCCGCTGCCGCTGCCACTGCCGCTGCCGTGGGGGTTGGGATTCGGAGGGCCGCCCACCCCATCCTCCCCCACCCACACCGCGGCGAGCGCGAAGGCGGGGGCAGGCACCGGCGCTGGCGCGATCACGGCGTCTGGGGCTGCCGGCGCGGGTGGCGCCGCCGCCGGCGGTGCGGCCAGTGGGGGCTGGCTGCTGGGCGGCACAGTGGGCGCCAAGCTGGCGGTGGGGTGTGTGCTGGCGCTGAGTGTCGGATGCGTCGCTCTCACGGTGGCGCCCCACCACGCGGGAGCGGCCCATCGCAGCCATGCCCGCCAGCTGGCGAGCGCCTCCCGGGTGGCCGACCCGAGCGCCGCCACGGCCTACCCAGCTCTTGCCGGGTCGGCCGCGCTTGGTGGGTCCATCTCAGGGGAGTCGTCCGCGAGGGGGGTCGTCCCGCACACGCACATCTTGCCTACCGCGCGCGCCGCCGCTGTGAGGCGCGCCGCGGTCAGGCATGCTCAGCAGGAGTTCGGTCTTGAAGGCTCTGCCTCGGCGACGGCGACCGCAAGCTCGTCGCCGCAGTCCGTCCCAGCCACCGCGCGTGCTGCTTCGATTCAACAGGCGGGCACCACGAGTGCTACTGATTCCACATCGGCACCGGCCGCCGCGTCATCATCGACGCCAAGCGGGCCGCCCAGTCGCGCGGAACGGGAGTTTGGGCCGGAATGAGACCTCGTGGGTAGTTGTTCTTCCTTTTTGGCCTATAACCAAATGAGAATGAGTCTTATTTGGTTATAGGCTCGAAAGCTTGTTGTTCCACACCCCCAGCCCCGGGCAGGTGTGGTCTCAGGGCTGCGGGAAGACTTTCGTAAGCAGCCTCAGCCCGAGCGGGTTGCCGCGGGGGCGCAGGCGCCCGGTCGCCAGCGCGCGCACCGGGGTGAGGCGGGCGCCGATGATGTCGACGAAGTCCTGCCAGGCGATCCGCAGGCGCACGTCGGGGCTCGGCGCCGTCCCCTCGGCGACCGAGGAGGAGCCGTTCTGCACGGTGAGGTGCCAGGTGGGGACGTCGGGGTCGGTGAACTCCCACTGAAAGACCGTCGGGCGACGCAACCCGTGGTTGGGGTTGACCTGGCGGCGCACCGTGTCGAACAGCAGCTCCACCGTTTCGGGGTCGCGCATCGAGGGGCCCTCGCGCACGCCGAGCACGCCGGCCTGTGCCAGACGGCGCCCGCGCTGGGAGAGTTCCAGCGGCGTGAGGCCGGGAGGCATCAGCGGCGGGCCGGGCAGCGTCTCAGCCGGCATCCCGGCGGAGCGCAGCTTGGTTAGCAGCGAGTTGACCCCTTCGGGGCCGATCCGGTCGAAGGAGTAGCCGAACACGGTCAGGTAGCTTTCGTCCCAGCCGGGGGGCATCAGCACCTGGGCGGTGTAGCGGGTGACGTCGTGCAGGATGTGGGCGACCGCCTTGGGGACGCCGACAGGGTCTTCGCGGCGCAGGTCGGCCAGCAGCTTGACGCCGAAGCCGATGTGGCGCTGCTCGTCGGCCTGGATGTTCTGCATCCCCTCGCGGAAGGCAGGCAGTTTGTCGCGCTCTTCCAGATAGCTGCAGATCAGGTGCTGCCCGGGCTGGGCGAGCGTGCCCTCGACCACGATGTGGTAGAGCGTCACCGCCGCCGCGAGTTTGGCGGGGGAGTGGTCGGCGCGCAGTTCGTCGGCCATCCGGTCGAGGCGCTCGAAGATCTTGCGAAAGCCGGGGGACAGCTGCGGCTTGATCGCGTTCAAGCCGCTCGCCATCGAGCCGTCGCCGATCCCGGCGACCTCGTGCATGAAGCGCTTGAAGAACACCGCGTGGCGCGCCTCATCGACCTGCTGGGTGGTGAGGAAGTACTTCTGCTCCTCGCGCGGAGCGGCGTCGATGTAGGGGGAGAGGTTGTCGGCGACCGCGTCCTCGCCCCAGAAGAACAGCGCGTAGTTCCAGATCGCCGCCTTGCGTTCAAACTCCGAGAACTCCTCCCGCCACTGTCGCGCGTCCTCGGTGAAGTCGAGCTCGGTCGCCTTCCAGTTGCCGCGCTCCCAGCGGGCGTAGAGGTCTTCGTAGGAGATCGCGTCGGCGGGCAGGCTGCCGAGCTGGTCGCTGGAGATTGGGGCCTGCTCGGTTGTTGCCATCGGGTCTGCTCCTCGGCTCGGCTGCGAATGGATAGCGAACATTATCGCAATAGCAATCGCTCCGTCAAGTACGATGGCGTGATGATCACCGCTCACTCCGCACAGTTGGCCCGAGAACGGCCATGACCATGGCGCGCCTGACATGTGAGCAGAGCAAGGCGCTCACCCGAGAACGGCCATGACCACGGCGCGTCTGACACGCGAGCAGAGCAAGGCGCTCACCCGCGAACGGCTGCTGCTGGCGGCGCGCACGGTGTTTGCCCGCCGCGGCTTCCACGGCGCCTCGGTGGAGGAGATCGCCGCCGAGGGCGGCTACTCGACCGGTGCGCTGTACTCGAACTTCAGCGGCAAGGAAGACCTGTTCCTGGCGGTGATGGATCGCGAGATCGACGAGCACACGCGTGAGATCGAGGAGGCTGTGCGCGAGCGCACCTCGGTGGACGAGCGCGCGCGCGGCGGCGCTGAGCGCTGGATGGCGATGATCGACCGCGAGCCTGAGCTGCTGCTGCTGTTCGTGGAGTTCTGGGCCTACGCCGCCCGCGACGAGCGCGTACGCCACCACGTGGCCGCCAGCTTCGCCCGCGCCCGCGCCACGCTCACGCGCCTGATCGCCGACGGCGCTCGCGACTTCGAGCTGGAGCTGACGATCCCGGCCGAGCAGCTGGCGATCGCGATCGACGCGCTGGCCGACGGGATCGCCCGCCAGCGGATGGCCGATCCCGATGCCGTTCCGGACGAGCTGATGGGCAAGGTGCTCTCGCTGCTGCTGGCGGGGGCGACGCGTACGGCCTCCAGCTGAGACTTCGCTGGTTGTAGGCTCTGCCCCGGATGAGGCTGATTGCGCCCCTGCGCGCGGCCCCCGCCGCGGTGCCCGCCCTCGGCGCGCTCGCGCTGATGGTGGTGTGGGCCACCAACCAGGCCGGCTACCCGCTCACGCACTGGGCGCCCGGTGGGCTGATCGCGCTCGCGCTGCTGGCGATCGCGCTGCTGGCGGTGGTGCCGCGGTGGGCCGAGATCCCGCTGAGCGTGCGGATCGCCGTGGGCGCCCTGGCCGCCTACACCGCGCTCAGCTTCCTCTCGATTCTGTGGGCCGGCGTGCCGGGCGACGCCTGGGAAGGGGCCAACCGCACGCTGCTCTACCTGCTGGTGTTCGCGCTGTTTGCCTGCTGGGCGCAAACCGGCGTCACCGCGGCGCTGCTGCTGTGTGGATGGGTGCTCGCGATGGTGGGCGTGGGGCTGTTTGTACTGCTGCACATCGACGCCGCCTCCGGCGCGACTCGCCTGATTGCGCTGCTCCCGGGGGGGCGACTGGTGTACCCCGCGGGCTACGTCAACGCCGACGCTGCGCAGTGGCTGATGGCCGCGTGGCCGGCGCTGCTGCTGGCGCGCGAGCGGCGGCTGCCGTGGTGGCTGCGGGGAGCGCTGGCGGGCGGCGCGGTGCTGCTCGCCGAGCTTGCACTGCTCAGCCAGAGCCGCGGCTCGGTGTACGCCGAGCCGGTGATGCTGGTGCTGGTGTTCGCGCTGCTGCCCGGCCGCGTGCGCACCTTCGCGCTGCTGGTGCCGGTCGTGGGGGGGATCGCTGCCGCGGCGCCGGCGGTGCTACGCGTGGGCGAACGGGTCGGCGCGCTGGAAGGCGCGAACGGTGGGGTCGCGCCGCACAGCCCGGCGGTATTGCACAGCGCGACGGCCGCGCTAAACACCGCCGTGGTGGCGACGCTGCTCAGCGCGCTCGCGGTCGGCGTCGTGGTGGCGGTGGGCGCCGCGCTCGAGCGCCGGCGCACGCTGTCCCCAGCGGCGGGCGCACGGGTGCATCGGGGCCTGGCCGCGGTCGCCGTGGCCGCGCTGGTGGTGTTGCTGGCGGGCGGCTGGGCGGCGGCGGGCAACCCGGTGGCGCGCGCCCGCCACGCGTGGGACACGTTCAAGAGCCCCAAGGGCTACGCCGCCAACAGCAATACGGGCAGCCGCCTCACCAGTGGGCTGGGTTCCAGCCGCTACGACTTCTACCGCGTGGCACTCGACGAATTCGCCGCCCACCCGCTGCTGGGGATCGGCGCCGACAACTTCGCCGAGCCCTACCTCGCGCACGGGCGCTCCACCGAGACCCCGCGCTACCCGCACAGCGTGGAGCTGCGCACGCTCGCGCAAACCGGGTTGGTGGGGGCGTTGCTCGCATTGGCCGGGTTGGGCGCGGCGCTGCTGGCGGCCTGGCGGGCGCTCGCGCGCAACCCCGACCCGCTCGCGCGTGCCGTCGCCGCGGCCGCGGTGGCGGGCTTCGCCTACTGGGTGGTGCATGGCTCGTTTGACTGGTTGTGGGAGTTCGCGGGCCTTGGTGCGCCGGCCTTCGCGCTACTCGGGCTGGCCTGTGCGCTCGCGCCGCGCATGCGTAAGCAAGCTGCCCCCCGCGGAAAGCCCCCACGCTGGCCGCTCGCCCTTGCCGTGGGCGTGGTGGCAGTCGCGGCGATCGTGTCGCTCACTGCCCCGTGGTTGAGCAGCCTCGAGCTGGAGAGTGCCGCGCATGTGTGGGTGCGCTCGCCCGCCCAGGCATACGCGCGCCTGGACCACGCCGCGCGGCTGAACCCGCTGAGCGACGAACCGTACGTGGTCGCCGGCAGCATTGCGCTGCGTCTCGGCGAATACGCGCGCGCCGATCGCGAGTTCGCCCTGGCGCTCGAGCGCACCCCGGGAGACGCCTACGCGACGCTCGAG
>JBEKYV010000108.1:0-9478 GCA_049510515.1 Solirubrobacteraceae bacterium
ATGGTGGCGTTCCCGCCCTGCCCGAGAGCTTCCTGATCGACCCTTCCGGGCACATCACCGCCGATGAGCGCGGCGCGATCGAAGCGCCGTTCGTGCAGAAGGCTGTGCGCCTCGCGGAAAGCGCACGAGCTTGATGGGCTTGCCCACCCGCACCGCCCTTGCTTTGGGAGCATCGCTTCTCGCCGTGGCGCTGTCCGGCGCCACGCTCTCAGCGCAGGCACTCGAGCCTCGCACGACGCTGCCCGCCGTGGAAAGCCAGGCGATGTGCGTCACCTGCAAAATCCCGCTCACCGTCGCCCAGTCGCCGCAGGCCGATCGTGAGCGCGCGTTCATCCAACGCCTGATCGACGCGGGGCTCACCGAGGCGCAGATCAAGCGCGCGCTCGTGCGCGAATACGGCCCCGCGGTGCTCTCTCTCCCCAGCACCCACGGGTTCGATCTCGCGGTATACCTCGTCCCTCCCTGCGTCGTGCTCGCGCTGCTCGGTTTGCTCGCGCTGCTGCTGCCCCGCTGGCGCCGCCGCTCCCGCCCCGCACAGGCGGCGGGAGGGATCGGCTCTGCCGCCGTGCTCAGCCCCGCCGACGAAGCTCGGCTGAACGCGGACATCGCGCGCTTCGAGTGAACGCCTACATCTCCCGCGGCGCGCCCACGCCCAGGAGATCCTCAAGGCAGCGCGCGATCGTTGCCCGCGCGGCGACGCTCAACGCGATCCGCTGACGCTCCACCGCCTCCGGCTCGGCGCCGACCACACGACAGTCGCGGTAGAACGCGGTGAAGTCCTGGGCGACCTGCAGCGCGTACGCGGCGATCCGGTGCGGCGCGCGGCGTTGTGCCGCATCCGCGACTTCGCCGGGGAACTCCAACAGCCGCTTGATCAGGACACGCTCGGAGGGGTGCAGGGGCTCGTTCCCGGCGCCTATGCCGCTCGCTTGCGCATCGCGTCCGTCGGCAGCGCCCCCGCCAGCCGCCCTCACCTGCCGACCGTCGGCCCCATCGCCGCCGGCAACCACCCGCAGCAGCGGCTCGCCCGCGCCCGCTTCCTCCAGCGCCGCCGCCACCCGAGCAATGCCCGCCTTCGTCAGCATCGAGGCGATTCGCGCGTGCGCGTACTGCACGTAATACACGGGATTCTCGCTGCTCTGCGCGCGCGCCAGGTCGAGGTCGAGGTCGATCGTCGTGTCGTGCGAGCGCGACAGCAAATACCAGCGGGCGGCGTCCACTCCGATTTCCTGCACCAGGTCGTCGAGCGTCACGAACTCCCCCGAGCGCTTCGACATCTGCGCGCGCTCCCCCCGGCGCACGAGGTGCACGAGCTGCATGATCAGCATCTCCAGGCGTCCGGGATCGCCCCCCAGCGCCTCGTAGGCCGCCTTCATCCGCGCCACGTACCCGTGATGGTCGGCGCCCCACACGTCGATCTGGCGCTCATACCCGCGCTCGCGCTTGTCCTGGTGGTAGGCGATGTCCGAGGCGAAATAGGTGTGCTCGCCATTGGAACGCACCAGCACCCGGTCCTTGTCGTCGCCGAACTGGGTCGTGCGCAGCCACAGCGCACCCTCGCTGCGGTAGGTGTTGCCCTGCTGCTCCAGCAGCGCGAGCGCGTGCTCCACCCGGCTCGGGCTTCCTTTGTGCAGCTCGCTCTCGTACTGCCAGTGATCGAAGTCATCCACCCCGAAGCCCTCCAGCGAGGCGCGCATCCGCTGCACCATCAATGCCACCGCCGCCTTGCCCAGCTGCGCCGGCTCAATCGTGGCGGCGTCCCCCAGATGCTCGGCTAGCTCCCCAACGTACTCCCCCTTGTAGCCATCCTCCGGCACCTGCCTGCTCTGCGCCAGCGCGAGGATCGACTCGCCCAGCTTGCCCACCTGCGAGCCCGCGTCGTTGACGTAGAACTCGCGCATCACCTCGTGCCCGTGCAGCGACAGCAGCCGCGCCAGGGCATCCCCATACGCCGCGTTGCGTGCGTGGCCCACGTGCATCGGGCCCGTCGGGTTGGCGCTCACGAACTCGACGAGGATCCTTTCGCCGCGTCGGGCGCCGCCGGCGCCGTAGCTCTCGCCAGCCCGCAGCATCGCTGCCAGCGCGCGCCTCAGCCAGCGATCGGCCATAAACAGGTTGACGAAGCCCGGCCCCGCCACCTCGAAGCGCTCGATGTCTTCCCCCACCAGCTCCACCAGCTCAGCCCCCAGACGCTCCGCCGCCTCGCGTGGGGGGATGCCCAGCCGCGGGGCCAGCAGCAGCGCGGCGTTGGTGGAGTAGTCGCCGAAGCTCGCCTTCGGAGGACGCTCGAGCGTGACCCCGTCGGGCTCGCGGCCATCCTCACCGCCCGCCAGCCCCGCCGCCGCCGCAAGCACCGCCTCGCGCAGGCCGTCCAGCGGCGTGCGCGAAGGACTCACGATCGGGGGCTCTCTTGGTTGGTCGGTCATCGTGTGGGAACGTCGCTTGTCACGGGGCACACCCTCTCACGTGGGGGTCGCGGTTGCAGGAGAGACCGAGGATGAGGCTTGCGTGACATGTCAATAGTGGTAGGGCTCGCCCGCAAGGATCTTATGCGCGCGGTAGAGCTGCTCGAGCAACACCACCCACGCGAGCTGGTGGGGCAAGGTCATCGCGCCCAACGACAGACGGTGGTCGACCCGCTGCAGCGGCGGCGCGCCGAAGGGCCCCCCAACCACGAACGCCAGACCGGTGCCTGCCTGGCGACGCTCATCGAGGAAGGCGCTGAAGGCGACACTGTCGTACGCAACCCCGTCGGCGGCCAGCAGCGACACGAACGCACCCTGCGGGATCCGCCGGGCGACCGCCTCGGCAGCGCGAACCTCGACGAGCTCCAGCTTGAGATGGCGAGAGAGCAGGCGACTGTAATGGGCCACGTCGTCGGCGAAGGGAGGCCGCATCCGCGCCTCCCCCGCGACGGTCACCAACACAGGCTGCACACGGTCGCCCGCACAGGTTGCGATACTAGCCCTGTGAACGACGACGACCCAGGTGCCGAGCGCCACATAAACATCCACCTCTCCCCCGAGATCATGGGGGGCGTATACGCCAACTTCGCCAACGTCAGCCACTCCGACTACGAGTTCACGGTGACCTTCGCCCGAGTCGACCACGAGGTCGAGGCCGAAGAGGTCCCCGGCGTGGTCGTCTCCCGCGTCAACCTCTCCCCGCGCTTCATGCGCGAGCTGATCGACGCGATGGAGGACAACTACTCCAAGTGGCGCACCCGCGAGGGCATCAAGAACCTGCCCGAGTACGGGGGCGAGGAAGCGGGAGACGGCGAGGAGGCCTGAGTCGCCAGGCGGAACCCGCCGCGAACGCGCGAGGCTTCGCCCCCGCGGCGACCACAGGCGTTTGTGATGTGGCGCCGTCTCCGTTGCGCGAGGCTCCTACCCTGCAACGATGAAGGTCGCGATCGTCTCTGACATCCACGGTAACCGGCACGCCTTCGAGGCGGTGCTCCAGGCCGTCGCCGCGAGCGACGCCGCCGAGCTGTGGTGCCTCGGCGACCTCGTCGGCTACGGCGGCGATCCGGACGCCTGCGTGGCGCTCGCCCGCAAGCACGCCGCGGTGTGCCTCGCCGGCAACCACGACCTCGCCGCGATCGGCGAGCTGCCACTGTCGGACTTCTCGCGCGGCGCGTCGCTCTCGCTGCAGTGGACACAGGAGGTGCTCGACCCGGATAGCCGCTCGTTTCTCGCCGGCTTGCGCTCCGAGGGGCACGAGGGCCCGGTCGGGCTCTACCATGCGAGCCCCCGCGATCCGGTGTGGGAGTACGTGCTCTCCACACTGCTCGCCGAACTCTGCCTCGATCGCCTGCGCGAGCGCGTCGGGTTGATCGGGCATTCGCACGTGGCGCTCTCATTCGGGCGCATCCCCGGCCAGCTCGCCAGCGGCGGGCCGCACCGCGACGGAACCGAGCTTGACCTCAGCGAGGGTGAGTGGCTGCTCAACCCCGGCAGCGTCGGCCAACCCCGCGACGGCGACCCGCGCGCGGCGTGGCTGCTGCTCGACAGCGACGGCTGGACTGCCTCATATCGGCGCACCTCCTACGACGTCGCCGGCGCCTCAGCGGCGATCCGCGCCGCCCGCCTGCCCGACTCGCTCGCCGAGCGGCTGGAGTATGGTCAATGACGGTGCGTCGCCCCGATTCCACCCGCGCCACCGAGCGCCCCGGGGACTCTCGTCGAGGAGGACGCCGCGGTTCGCTCTTGCGCACGATCATGCGTACTCTGCCCGCCGGTCTGCTCGGAGTGGGCGCCGCCGTGCTCGTCTCCTGCGGCAGCTCGGGCGCGGGCCTGATCCCCTCGGAGAACGCCGGGCCGCTGGTGACTGACTTCCAGAAGGTAGAACAGGCGGCGTCGAAAGGCAACGGCAACTGTGGGCCTACCAGGGCGGCGCTGAGCACCACCGAACACGACTTCCAGGCGCTGCCCGCAGGCGTCAACGCCGGTCTGCGCGCAAAGCTGCAGGAGGGCATCTCTCACCTGCAGACACTGGCCCTCGAACTCTGCGCCGAACCGCTCGCACAGACCACCACGACCGGCGAATCGACATCCACCACCACAACTCCGCCCGCCACAACCACAACGCCGCCCACCAGCACCACCCCACCGACCTCCACCACGACCACGGGCACCGGCACCGCGCCAACCGGCACCACCCCGGGCTCTGGCGCCGAAGGCGGCACTGCGCCGGAAGTCGGCGGCAGCGAAGGCGAAGCCGGGGAAGGTGGCGCCGGTAACGGCCAGGGCGGGTTGGGCAGCGGCGAAGCGAAGGAAGGCGCCAACAATGGCGGTGCGGCAGGACCCAGCGGAGGCACGGGCAGCGGCGGGAGCGGGCAGTGAGCACGACGGAGATCGCCGGGCGCTACCGCCTTGAGAGCCGCCTCGGCTATGGGGGCATGTCCACCGTGCACCTCGCGTTCGACCTGCGTCTGGAGCGCCGCGTCGCGGTGAAGCTGCTCGCCGAGCACCTCGCCGAGGATCCCACCTTCGTCTCCCGCTTCCAGCGCGAGGCGCAGGCGGCGGCCCGGCTGGTGCACCCCAACATCGTGCAGGTGTTCGACTCCGGCCTCGATGAGCGCGCCCACCAGCACTTCATCGTGATGGAGTACATCGAGGGCCAGTCGTGCGCGGAGATCCTGCGCGACCAGGGGTGGGTCGCGGTGGATGAGGCCGCCTCGATCATCGAGCAGGCGTGCGAGGGCCTCTTCTACGCCCACCGCCACGGGGTGGTGCACCGAGACGTCAAGCCCGGCAACCTGCTGCGCTCGCTGGAGGGGGAGATCAAGCTCGCCGACTTCGGGATCGCCAAGGCGACGGAGCAATCGAGCATCACCCAGGTGGGCTCGGTGCTGGGCACCGCCGCCTACCTCGCTCCCGAGCAGGCCCGCGGCGAGGAAGCCGGCCCCCCGGCCGACCTGTATGCGCTCGGCGTGGTCAGCTATCAGCTGATCTCAGGGCGCCTCCCCTACGAGGCCGCCTCGCTGACCGAGCTGGCGCTCAAGCAGCAGCGGGAGGAGCCGCCACTACTCGACACGCTGGTCGCCGCCGCCAGCTCCGAGCTCGCCGAGGCGGTGGCGATCGCGCTCGCGCTCGACCCCCGCGATCGCTACCGCGACGCGCGCGAAATGGGCCGTGCGGTGAGCGACGCCCAGCGCGGCATTCCGCCCCTGGAGCCCGGCGCGGGCGGGTCAGACCGAGTAGCCAAGGCCGGGCGGGCGAGCCGCAGTCACGCAACCGCGGCGACCAGCCTGCTCGCCGCCGGAGCCGCCGGCGCGGGTCCCGGTGCTGCGGGGGCGTCGGGCATCACCGGCCGCACCCGTGCGCCGACTCGCGCGGGCAACGTCGCCCCCCGCCAGCCACGGCAGGGGCCGCCGCCGCGCCAGGCGGAGCCGCTCGCGGCCGCGAGCACGGGGCGCAGCTCCTCGCGCGGGCGACGCCTCTTCATGACGATCTTCGCGCTGCTGCTGCTGGTGGTCGTGATCGTCGCGATCGTCGTTGCCACCGCGCCCCCCGCGACCAAGGTGACGCTGCGCAACGTCACCTACCACGACGTCGAAGAAACCTCAGTTGCGCTGCAGGAACTGGTCAACAAAAACATCAAGTGACGGGCGAAGCCAAAAATCGGAGTAAGCCTCACTTGGGATGGAACGCTCGCTCGGCCCCCGGCGCCGCTCCCGCGCGCAGCGCGGCGGCAACCTCGGGCAGGCGGCCGGCGAGGATCGCGCCGCGCAGGTCCGCCATCAAGCGTGCGAGAAAGGTGAGGTTGTGCAGCGTCAGCAGCCGCATCCCGGTGAGCTCGCCGGCGCGCACGAGGTAGGAGAGGTAGGCGCGCGAGAGCCCGCTCGCGCAGGCCGGGCATGGGCAGCCCTCCAGCAGCGGCTCATCCGAGTCCCGCCAGCGGCCCTTGTGGAGGTCAAGCCGCCAGCGGCTCGAGGGGTCTGGCACGAGCGCGGTGCCGTGACGCCCGAGGCGGGTGGGCATCGCGCAGTCGAAGGTGTCGATCCCCAGCTCCACCCCCGCGATCAGGTCGTCCACCTCGCCGATCCCCAGCAGGTGGCGGGGCAGTGTCTCGTTCGCCCCACCAAGCTCGCCCGTGGCATAGCCGACCACCTCGTACATCTGCTCCTTGCTCGCTCCCAGCGAGCCGCCGATCGCCACGCCATCGCAGCCGCTCGCCGCGACCGTGCGCGTGGAGCCGCGGCGCAAGTCCTCGTACACACCACCCTGCACGATCCCGTACACGAGCTGCTGGAAGCTCCCATCGCCCGCGGCGTGGACGGCGTCGGGACGGTGCGCCGCGCTTTGGATGTGCTCGGCATGCCAGCTCAAGCAACGCTCCAGCCAGCGGTGGGTGCGCTCGGTCGAGCGCTCGGTGTATGCGCGATCGACGTGGAACGGCGTGCACTCGTCGAACACCAGCGCGATGTCCGAGCGCAGCGCGGCCTGCACCTCCATCGAGCCCTCGGGGGAGAGGAAGCGCTCACGCCCGTCCACGTAGGAGCGAAAGCGCACCCCCTCCTCCTCGATCGAGAGGATTGCGCCCTGGCGCTCGCCGCGCTGCCCTCGCGCGCGGCCCTTGACCTCGTCGGCCACATTGCCATGACCCATCGAGAAGACCTGGAAGCCGCCGGAGTCGGTGATGACGGGCCCCTCCCAACCCATGAAAGCGCCGACGCCGCCAAACCGCTCGATCAGCTCGGGGCCGGGGTTGAGCAAGAGATGGAAGGTGTTGCCGAGCACCATCTCATACCCCAACGCCGCCACCTCCTCGGGCAGCAGGCCTTTGACGGTGGCCTTCGTCGCCAGTGGCACGAACGCCGGCGTGCGCACGTCGCCCCGGTGGGTGTGTAGCGTCGCGGCGCGGCGCGGGCCCGCGACGCTGGATCGCGGGCTTGGATGGTCAGTGCGGCCACCGCGGAATCCTAGGGTGCTCAGCGGGCGCCCTATCGTGATGCAATGCTCGCCTCGCTGATCGACGTCAACCACTTGGTCGAAGTCTCGGGCTACCCGATCCTCTTCCTGCTGGTGATGGCGGAGTCCGGTGGGGTGCCGCTGCCCGGCGAGACCGCGGTGATCGTGGGCGGCGTTCTGGCGAGCCGGGGCAAAATGCAGATCGAGCTGGTGATCGCGGTGGCGGCACTGGCGGCGATCGTGGGCGACAACATCGGCTACCAGATCGGGCGCAAGGGCGGACCGTGGCTGCTGGAACGACCCGGACCCTTCCGTCGCCACCGCCTGATGGTGCTCGAGACGGGAGAGCCGTTCTTCGAGCGCCACGGGCCGAAGGCGGTGTTCTTCGGGCGCTTCATCCTCGGTCTGCGCACCTGGGCGTCGTGGCTGGCGGGCGCCAATCACATGCGCTGGCGCACCTTCTTCCTGTGGAACGCGCTCGGAGGCATCTGCTGGGCGACGGGCATCGGGCTCATCGCCTACTTCATCGGGCAGTCGGCGAGCAACGCGATCGCCACGTTCGGGATCTACGGCCTGGTCGCGGTGGTGCTGGCGCTTGCGGGAGGGTTCATCCTGCACCGCCGCCACCGTCGCCACCAGCGGGCACAGGAGGAGATGCACGACCTGCGTCCATCAAGCCGCCGAGGAGTCAAAGCGCCGCCAGCGGGCGATCGAGTCGACTGACGGGAATTCGCAGACTCAACTAGTAGGACTTCGGTAAGTTGTTATGGCGGCAGTCTGCGCTGGCAGACTGGGCAGCGGTGGTGCCAGCATGCCAGCGCGGTCTGGAGGTCGCGTTGGGCTTGGTAGAGGCTGATCAGGCTGCCGCCATTTGAGGGCGGGCGGCGTCGGGGTCGCCGCGGGCGAGCCGGGAGCAGGTGAGGAACGCGTGCGCGACTGTGACGCAGGTGAGGTGGTGGTGAAGCCCGCAGAACGTTCGGCCCTCGTAGTGGTCGAGGCCGAGGCATTGCTTGAGCTCGCGGTAGTCGTGCTCGACGCGCCAGCGCAGCTTCGCAAGGCGGACCAGCGTCACGATCGGTGTCTCGGCGGGGAGGTTTGAGAGCCAGTACTTGACGGGCTCGTCCTTGCCGGCGGGCCACTCGGCCAGCAGCCACCGCTCGGGCAGTACCCCGTCATCGTCGCATTGAGCGTCATTGGCGGGGCGAACGCGCAGCGCGACGAACTGGCTACAGAGCGGGCCACGCTCACCCTCGCGCCAGCCGACCCCCAGGGCCTGCTCACGGCCGGCGGCCAGTACCAGGTCGCGGAGGCTGACGGGCTTCTCGGGGTAGCGTGCGCGCGGCGGACGACCGCGACCCTGATACTCAGGCGTAACGGGAACCGCATCGGCCTGCTGAGCGGAGGTCACGCCCTTGACCTGCACAACGTACTCCAGGTCGCGCTCCTGCAGCCCGACCCGGAACGCGGTGGTATCGCCATAGCCGCCATCGGCCTGCACCACCCGCCGCTCCAGCCCCCACTCCAACAACTGATCGATGATCTCCAGCGCGAGCTGCCACTTCGGGACATGCCGCATCTCCTCAGGGATCCGCGCCCGGCGACGCCGCTCCCCATCCTCATCCCACGATTTCGGCAAGAACAACCGCCATCCAAGCGGGCAAGACGCGCGATCCGACGCGGCGTTGACCGACACAAGCACCTGACAGTTCGCGGTCTTGCCCAACGCTCCGCAGTACTGATGCGCCACCTTCGGCAGCCCCGTGTCATCCACGATCCACCCCTCGGGCTCGATCTCCCCGGTCATCCGCCAAGCGAGCCGCCGTCGAACGGGCTCATCTTCCCACGGCGAGTCGGTAATGAACTGCTGCAACCCCTCCTCGTCACCATCAGGCAGCCGGGCTGCCATCGGCTGGATCGACTTACGCCGCCCCTCCAACAACAGCCCCCGCACATACTGCTCGCCCTTCGCTCGCTGATCACACCGCACCAACGGCCGATACATCTCCCCCGCGAACTCGACCAACGCCGCCCGCTGCGCCTCCAGATCAGCCGCCCTGACCCCA
>JBEKYV010000109.1:0-9106 GCA_049510515.1 Solirubrobacteraceae bacterium
CTGCCCGCCGTGCTCGGCTGCCTCGCCTTGCCCTACGACGTGCTGGCCCTGATCAAGCCCCAGTTCGAGGCGCCGCGTGAGCGTGTCGGCAAAGGGGGCGTCGTGCGCGACCCCGGTGCCCGCCGTGAGGTGCTCGTGGCAGCCGGTCGCGCCGTCGGGGGCATCGAGAGCCCAGCCGGCCCGCCTGCCGTCCTTGGCTTCCGCTCCTCTGGGCTGCCTGGCCCCAAGGGCAACCGGGAGACCTTCATCTGGCTGGCGGAGCCTCAGCGCGCAGGCGGCGCACAGGGCGCGGAGGAGATCGAGCGTATGGCGTGCGGGGAGGAATCGTGAACGCGGGCGGGGGCGCCCTCAACGTCGCCGTGCTCACCCACCGGCGGGTGGAGGAAACCCACGCGGCGCTGGGCGCGTTGATCGAGCGGGCGCGCGCGAGCGGCGCGACGCTGCGCTTCGACGCGGAGGAGACCGTCAAGCACGGCCTGCGCGCCGAACCCGGCGTCGAGGTGGACGCCGAGATCGGCGAGGGCGCCGAGCAGCTCTGCATCGTGCTCGGCGGCGACGGCACGATCCTGCGCGCGCTGCATCTCTACGCGGGCAGCTCGGTGCCGGTGTTTGCGATCAATTTCGGCGAGATTGGCTTTCTCGCCACCGTCGAGCCGGAGGAGATCGAGGATGGCGTGGCGCGCGCGCTCAGCGGCCGCTTCGAGCTGCTGCGCCTCCCCGGGATCGTGCTCGAGACGCCGTGCGGCGAGGAGACGGCGATCAACGATGTCGCGATCCATCGCCGCGTCGGCGAACGCGTGGCGGAGTTGGCGTACGCGCTTGACGGGGAGGAGGTCGGCTCGGTGCGCTGCGATGGGCTGGTGCTCGCCACGCCCGCCGGGTCGACCGGCTACAACCTCGCCAACGCCGGTCCGGTGATGGCGTGGGGGGTGAAGGGGTTCGTGGTGTCGTTCATCGCGCCCCACTCGCTCACCGCTCGCGCGCTGGTGGTGGCGCCGAGCGATCCGATCACGATCCACAACCGTTCGCGCGAGGCACTGGACGTCTCGGTCGACGGGCGCCCCGTCTGCGAGCTGGGCCCCGACGAGCACATCCGCGCGCGCTTCGCCGACGGCGTCGGCACGATCGCGCAGCTCCCCGGCTCCTCCTTCTATCGCCGTCTGCGCGAGAAGTTCGGCCGGCTGGCGCGCTGAGGTCCCACCGCCGGCCGACCTCGCTGAGCGCAGGCTGTCGGGCCGAGTGGGCCTGACGCGCGTCATTCGCGCGCGCCTGACGCGTTACTCGCGCGCGGAGCGGCTCAGGCGGCGCTACGAACCGCAGCCGGCACGCGGTGCTCGCCGGTGCGCTGCAGCGAGTCGACGAAGCCGTCGAGCTGCTCACGCGAGAAGCGTCGCTGCCCCCCGGGGGTGCGATAGCAGTCGAGGTGCCCCGCGTCTGCCCAGCGGCGGATGGTGGCAAGCGATACGCCCAGGTAGCGCGCAGCCTGCGAGCTGGTGAACACCAGCTGGCGGTCGCTGTGCGGGGAGTTGGGTGGGGCGAAGGGCATCGGGGGTCCTCTCGATTCGAAGGCCAAGGGGCCCGTTTGGGCTACGGCGAGGGCAGTCCCGGATCTCGTTCCGCTGCGCGAAGGTCGTTCCGGTGGCCTCTATCGGGTGTGTCGGCACCCGCGCCCCGGAAGTTGAGCGTCGCCCACCTTTGTGGACGTTTGCCCGACCGTGTGCTCGTGAAGGTCCTGCCGGCTCGACCCTGGCCCCCTCGGAAAGGGCTGGCTTGACCCTGGCCTCCTCGGACGGGCTGGCCCGACTTTGCCCCCTCGGACGGCGCCGGCGGAGGCATCGAATATTGCGTGCGCCTCGAAAGCCCTGCATCTGCAATAAATACTGCACATAGCTGTGAATATCTGGTCAAAGCTGGACAATTCGTCTCTGACTGGTACTATCCTACGCAAACCTACTCAATAGATAGGTTGCGGTTGTCCTGGAGAGGTTGGGACCGGGGGCCGTGAAGCCCCCCAATCACGCGGCCCTGGGCCCCGAGCTAAGGAGGACGAGCATGGGTTTCAACAAGTAGGAGTTCCTTGGCGTATGCCAAGTAGTCAGCTTGATACGAGCGCCGCTTTGAAGCGGCGCTCGTTTTGTGTGTAGGCCAGACGTCGTCGAGCGCCTTGAGGCGCTATCTCGCGGTGGGCTGCGCGATCGCGCGGGCGCGGCGCTCGAAGGCCAGCTCGGCCTCGAAGTCGGCCTCATCGCCTGAAGCGAGCTTCGCGGGTCCCTCGCGCTCCAGCATCGCGATGAAGCTGTTCACGAGCTCCCCGTCGAACTGGCGCCCCGACATCCGCCGCAGCTCGGCGATCGCGTCCTGCGGCGTCATCGGTGAGCGGTAGGAGTCGCGCGAAGTCATCGTGTCGTAGGCGCTGCAGATCGCCAGGATCCGTGAGGGCAGCGGGATCTCGTTGCCGATCAGCCCGGCCGGGTAGCCGCTGCCGTCGATGTGCTCGTGGTGGTAGAGGATCGCGTCGGCGACGGGCCCGTAGCCGTCGAGGCGCCCCACCAGCGTGGCGCCGTCCTGGGGGTGGCGGCGGATCAGCGCCCAATCCTCGTCGGAGAGGATCTCCGCGTTGAGGATCCGGTCGGGCAGCGCGAACTTGCCGATGTCGTGCAGCAACCCGGCCGTGTGCACGATGTCCTGGTCGGCCTCGCTGCAGCCGGCCTCCTGGGCCAGTGCACGCGCATAGCGGGCGACCGCGGCAGCATGACGCGCGGTCACGCGGTCGCGCAGCGCGAGTGTCTCCACCAGCGTGGTGAGCACGCCGAGTTGCAGCGAGGCGAGATGCATCGAGCGCGCCTCCAATTGGTCGGCGCGATCCTCGGAGCGCAACAGAGCCATCGCCAGGTACTGGAAGATCAGGATCACCAACACCGAGCTGAGCAGAACTGGGAAGCCCAGATTCGCATAGGCGACCGCCAGCACAGCCGCGAGCGCTGCGGCTGCGATTTGCCCGGGAAGAATTGGCACCAGAACGTCCTGGACCTGGCCGAGTAGCTTGCGGCCCTCGAGGATCCAGTTGTCGAGAGCGATCATCAGAAAGTTCATGCTGTCGGTCACGACGAACACGGCGACGACCGCAAGCGCGAAGATGGTCATGCCCTGTGTGGTGTGCTGGACGCCATGGTGGATGTTGCCTACCAAAGCCCGAGCCAGCAGGCCGCCGACAACTGGGAAAACGGCAAACGTGGCGAGATTAGTAAGCCAGGACGTCAGCGGCAGTCGCCTGGTAGCCGAGGTCAAGACCATTGCCGCGATGCCAAAGAGCACTGCTGGCGCAGGACCCAGCAGCGTCATCGCAAGCACCAATGCAATGAAAGCGGCAGTGATCTCCTGTCCTCGGAGGTTGATGCTCAACCGCTGCCCACCGAGCGCAAGCGCCATCAACAGCACCACCAGTTGGATCGGCTGCCAATCTTCCGCGCGAGAAGTTAGGACGGCAGCGGCGACGGCGCCCACGAGCAGCAGCGCCTCAGTAGCGCAGAAAAGTCGTCTCGTTATCTTGGATGCGGGCATTTGTCGGTCCTTGTCGTCCTTAACGGCCGATACCGGGTGGCACTTAACGACAGTCCGTCATACCCCGCGAGATCCCGAGTATGTCGTCCGAACCAGTTGCCCGGACGCCGAATCGATCGCGTCGGCGGCGAGGGCCACCTCGGGTGGGGTGCTCCCGATGGGGCTGGCCGCGCGGATCATGCCGGTCGCCCACAGCCGCGCGAACCCGAGCGTGGTCGCGGCGATGATCGAGCCGAACACCAGGAACGCGATCCGGGGGGAGCTGAGCGCCATCACCAAGCCGCTCAACGGCAGGCCGATCAGGGGACAGAGGGCGCCGATCGATTCGACCCCGCCCATCAGCCGCCCGCGCAGCCGCTCGGGGGTGAGCAGCTGCACGGTGCCCAGCAGTGAGGCCCACTGCACGCCATTGCCGACGCCACCGAGCAGCGCGGCGAGCGCCGCGAGCCCCAGCGTGGGCGCCGCGGCGAAGCCGAGGTAGGCGAGCCCCACGGCGAGCGTGCCGAGCGTCAGCATCGCGCCCAGCGAGCGCCGCGCGCCGCGTGCAAAGAGCAGGCTGCCGCCGAGCTGCCCCACACCCCAGATCGCCAGCAGCGCGCCGTAGCCGACGTCGCCGGCGCGCAGGGTGCCCTTGACGTAGAAGACCTCCACCGGCGCGGCGGTCTCGAAGAAGACCAGTGCGGTGGCTTGCGTAAGCAGCACCGCGCGCAGTGCCGGCGCGTCGCGCACGTGCTCCCAGGCCGACGCCAGCCGGGCTCGCACCGAGGCGCCTGCGCGCTCCTCGACATACACGTAGAGGTCGACCACCAGTGCGCCACAGGCGGCGAATGAGCCGGCGTCGATCAGCAGCGCGACCGGGCCTCCGAACGCATGCACGGCGAGCGCCCCGAGCGTCGGCCCGAGCACGACCGAGGCCGACAGTGCCACGTTGAGTGCCGCATTGGCGTTGTAGATGCCCTGCTCGTCGCTCTGCTCCGCGCCGGCACGCGCCGCCTGGGCACGCAGCAGCGAGCTGGCGGTCAGTTCGACTGCTCCGTCGAAGGCGACCAGCACGAGGATCGCGGGCAGCAGGAAGTGCCACACCGTCGCCGCCAAAAGCGCGGCGCAGAGCGCCTCGAACGCGTATAGCGCGCTGAGTGTGTGCCGGCGTGAGGAGGCCTCCACGCGGGCGACCAGCGCCGGCACCGCCAGTGCCGGCAGGTAGCGCGCGACGAACAGCGCCGTGACCGCGGCGGCGCTGTGTGTGTGGTCGTAGATCGCCAGCGACAGCGCGACCGTGCCAAACCAGGTGCCCAGCTTGTTGACCGTGTAGGCGGCCAGGATCCGCCGCAGCCGGGGGGAGGTTGCCAGGATCGACACGCCGCCACGCTAGCGGCTGCGCCGGAGGGCGGAGATGCGTCTGGACGAGATGGTGGTTTTCGTGCACGGCCCCGTAAGGGGGCTCACCAGCCGAGCGTGACCTGGCGGCTGGCGGTGGGCGCCGGAAGCCCGAGCGCCACGACGGGGAGATTGGGGTGGCGGCTGCCGAGCATGTGCATCAACGATTCGGCGGACACCTCGCCGAGGTCGCCTGCGAGCATCACGACGCTGCTGGTCGAGGCCCGTTCCAGTACTTCCGAGACTGCGCTCGCCTCGCCCAGCTGGGCGCCCTCCGGCAGCGACTGGCTGAGATCGTGCAGCACCGCGGCGCGCTGTGCGGGGTCGGCGCCGGCTACCAGGATGCGTGAATGCTTTTTGGCGCTGAGGGTTGCGGGGCTCATCTCATCACTGGGCTCAGGTTGTCATGTAGCTGGTGTCGATCAGCTCGGCTTCGCCGACGATCCCCAGTTCCGCATCGATGTTGCGGCTGGCGGAAAGGCGCGCGAGCGCCGATAGCGCCACGAACGCCACTGCCGCGATCGCCAGCCATACCAGTGCGACGCCTAACACGGTCATCGCTGCTCACCCAAGTCGGTCTGTTGTGTGGTTGTGTTGCGCATCGTCTCACCTCTCGGTGTGCGTGCGGCCCCCTGCCCGTCGCTTGCGGGTGCTCCGGATTGGTGGGTGCCGTTTGGATAGGTCACTGCACACGACATGATGCGCCCTGCGCGGGCGTTTGTCTGCCGTCCGGATGGTGCCGATCGTGTCGTCCCAAAGGTGCCGATCGGTGTCGTCCCAGGGGTGCATATTGAGCGGCTTGGGCGGTTGTGGGGCACCCGGGTCGCAGACCATTGCCGCCTCGGCGGACGATACGGTGTGCGGATGCAAGAGGGCACGCCCGGGGTGGATCGCCCGATCGAGGTGATCATCGCCGACGACCACGCCGTCGTGCGCGACGGGATACGCACCGTGCTGGAGCGCGAGGCGCAGGAGTTCGTCGTGGTCGCCGAGGCCGCCGATGTGCCGGCCACGATCCGCGAAGTGCGCGCTCACAAACCCGACCTGCTGACGCTCGATCTGACGATGCCGGGCGGCTCGAGCCTCGCCGCGCTGCCGCAGTGCTTCGTCGCCCATCCGCCACTGGCCGTGGCGATCTTGACGATGCGCGAGGACCCCGAGTACGCCCGCCAGGCGTTGCGGGCGGGGGCGCGCAGCTACGTGCTCAAGGAGGCCGAGCCGGCCGAGCTGCTGCAGGCCTTCCGCCTTGCGGTGGCCGGTGGCAACTACCTGCACCCGCGGTTGGGTGCGCTGATGGCGACCGGCGGGGAGAACGCGCAGGAGGGGGCCGCGCTCTCCGAGCGCGAGCGTGAGGTGGTGCGGTTGATCGCGCTGGGGCACACCAACCCGCAGATCGCCGAGCAGCTGCACGTGGCGGAGCGCACCGTCAAGACCTACCGCGCTCGCGCGATCGAGAAGCTCGGGTTCTCCTCGCGCGCGGAGCTCACGGCGTACGCGCGGCGGTTGGGGTTGGTGGATTAGCGGTCGATGCGCTGTTGATGCCCGCGTGGGGCGTGCATCCACCGGGATGACGTACGGGAGGGCTGGTTGTTGTCTATCGACTCCAGACCCCCAGCCCTTCATTTCAAACCCCAACCCTTCATTTTATGAAGTGGTTGGGGTCGCGAAACAAGCACTTCTCCCCAAGCTCGGGGCATGTGATCTACTTTTCGGCCCCAAACCCTTCATTTTGTAAAGTGGTAGGGGGTCGCAAAAGCATTTTCTCCCCAAGCTCGGGCGTGTTGAGTCTATTTTTGGGCCCCTAACCCTTCATTTTGTAAAGTGGTTGGGGGTTCGCAAAGAAGGTAATTCTCCCCGCGCTCGGCCGTGTGTAAATCACTTTTCGGACGCGCAAACCCTTCATTTTATGAAGTGGTAGGGGCCCGAAAAAGTTTGTGGGTGGCAAGGGTCCCGAAAAAGGCGTCTCTCCCGACGTAGTGCGGGTACACGATCAACTCCCACTCTGGAATCTAAACCACCGCCGCGCGACCGGCGAGTGGCACCGTAAGCCGCACCGTGGTGCCCTGGCCACTCTCGCCGCAGCCGCCTGCCCCGAGCTCGAGCTCGCCCCCGACGAGCTCGGCGCGCTCGCGCATCCCGGACATGCCGAAGCCGCCCTCCAGGCCATCGCCGCGCGGTCCGAGGCCGGCGTCACCGGCCGGCAGGCCGCGGCCGTCATCGGCGACCGACACGCGGACCGTGGAGCCGTCGCCATTCAGTGCAATGCTGACAACCGCCCGCGAGGCTTGGGCGTGGCGGGAGACGTTGGTGAGCGCCTCCTGCACGACGCGGTAGATCGTGCTCTCGAGCTCCGCATCGAGCCGCTCGCCGGCAGGCGAGAGCTCGATCTCGGTGCGCACCTCCAAGCCATCGATCGCGTGCGCGCGGCGGGCGAGTGCTTCGAGCGCCGGCATCAGGCCGAGATCGTCGAGCGCTGCGGGGCGCAGCTCGGTGATCAAGTGGCGCAAGCCGTCGATCTCCACGCCGAGACCCTCGAGCACCGCGTCGACGGCCTCGCTGAGCGCCGCCTCGTCGTGGCGGTCGCGCGCGTCAGCCAGTTTCAGGCGCAGCACGCCCAGGCCCTGCACGGTCTCGTCGTGGATCTCGCGCGCCCAGCGGGTGCGCTCGCGCTCGCGCGCCTCCATGCCGAAGCGCAGGCGCTCGATCTCGACCGAGCGCTCGGCCGCCAACCGCTGGGCGACGCTCGCGGCGAACGCGGACAGCGCCTCGCGGTCGGCGCCGCGAAAGCCGCCGCCGGTGCGCAGCGCGATCACGAGGCCGCCGCCGTGGCTGTCCATGCTGAGCGGCTCGACCAAGGCGGCGCGCGCCTCCAAGCCCAATTCGTGAAGCCACGCCGCCTCCTGCCCGCGCGGGCGGTCGAGCGCCACGGGCCGCCCGGCGAGGTAGAGGGCGCCCAGAGCGGAGCCCTGCACCGGCACCACCCGCAGTCGCGGCGTGCCGGTGCCGGAGGCGGCGGCGACGCGCAGCTCGGCGCGCTCCTCGATCACCATCAAAAGCGTGGTGGCGTCGAGCAGCGCGAGGCCGCGATCGGCCATCAGGCGCAGAAGCCACAGCTCGGAGCCGGAGAGCATCCGGGAAACCTATCCGCTCGGGGGGTCGTATCCGCTACGCGACAGCGGGCGCCCGCGGCTCTGGAGCCGCGATCAGGCTCTACCCACAATATGGGTGGGTGGCGGCGTCGACGTGTCCACCAGACGCGAGCCCTACCCGTCGACGACGTGCGCAAGGCCGTTGTCGGAGCGCTCGAGCCGAGCCGCCAGGCGTGCCTCATCGAGCAGCGCGCTCGCGCTCATCCCGGCGCGCCACGGCGCGAGCCCCACCGCGACCTGAAGCGAGCGGCGATGACCCGAGGATTCCAACTTGATCGAGCGCAGGCGCACGAGCATCCGCCGCGCGACGACCTCCCCGCGCAGCGCGTCGGCGCCGGGGAGCACGATCAGCAACTCGCCCTCGGACGGGCGCCCCACACGGTCGAAGCGGCGCAGCTCGCGGCCCAGCGCAAGCTCCACGTATGCAAGCACCTGCTCGACGAGCAGGTCGCCGTGCGCGCGCCGCAGCGCGGCCAGATCCTCGATGTCGAGCAAAAGGCAGCTGAGCGCGGTGTGGTGGCGGGCGGCGCGGTTGGCCTCCTCCTCCAAACGCTCGCGCAGAGCATCGTGCGAGAGATACTCGATCGACCCCCGCAGGGGACGCTCGGTGTCATCGATCTCGCTGGCAACCATGCCGTGTGCGGGGGGTGAGTGTAACCACGTGGTAGTCAATGAACGCAAGTCTATGTGCCTGTCTCCCGCGGGCATCCGCCGCCGCGCCACCAATCCGTCGGTGCCCACTGATACACCTGCATGCGTGCTACAGGAGCTACGTGTGGAGAATCTGCTGCTGATCGAGCGGGCCGAGCTGGAGCTGGCGCCGGGGCTGAACGTGCTTACGGGCGAGACCGGCGCCGGCAAGACGGTGCTGGCGCACGCGCTCGATCTGCTGCTGGGCGGCCGTGCGAAGGCAGGCATCGTGCGGCCCGGCGCGAGCGAGGCATACGTCGAGGGCGCCTTCGCGCCTTCTCCGGCGCTGTGGGCACAGCTGCACAGCGGCGATCACGGGGAGTTGCTGG